>DASQUI010000077.1:0-2917 GCA_035641375.1 Actinomycetota bacterium | reverse complement strand
GCGTTCGCCGGCGAGGAGGTGAAGTCGCCGGTCGCCAAGTTCCTGTCCGAGGAGGAGATCGCCGCGGTGCGCAAGGAGACGGGCGCCGCCGATGGGGACCTGGCGCTGATCGTGGCTGACTCTGAGGGGCGGACGAACACGGTGTTGGACGGCCTGCGCAGGCTGATGGCGGAACGGCTGTCGCTGATCCCCGAGGGGAGATGGGACTTCCTGTGGATCACCGAACCGCCGGTGTTCGAGTGGAGCGAGGAGGACGAACGGTGGGTGAGCGTCCATCACCCCTTCACCTCGCCGGCGTCGGACGATCTGGCGCCCGAGACGGCCAAGGCCCGCGCGTACGACATCGTGCTGAACGGATGGGAGCTGGGGGGCGGCTCGATCCGGATCCATCGGCCCGACGTGCAGCGCGCGGTGTTCGACGCGCTGGGCCTGACCAGGGACGAGGCCCAGGAGAAGTTCGGGTTCCTGCTCGACGCGTTCCGGTACGGCGTGCCTCCCCACGGGGGCATCGCGTTCGGGCTGGACCGGCTGTCGATGCTGCTGGCCGGGGAGCAGAACATCCGCGAGGTGATCGCCTTCCCCAAGACGCAGTCCGGCGCCGACCTGCTCACCGGAGCGCCGGCCCAGGTCGCGGACGAGCAGCTCCGTGAGCTGGGGCTGCAGCTGCGCCGGCCGAAGAGCTAGCGACGGTTTGCGGCTGCGGCCGTGTCAGACCCCTCGTTAGGGTGGGCAGCTCGCCGACTGCGCTTCCACGATCCGACCGGACGGCCGCTGGGACGAGCGTCCCCGCGGGTTGAAGCCGCCTGAGCGCGGGCATACGATCCAGCCGACGGGGCGGATGTCCTGGGTTGCGGACTCGTTGAGTCAGCATCCGGTGATCGGGAGCCCGGCTCCGGTCGGGGTGTCGAGCCCCCTCGTCGGGGTTCGCTGAACCGGCCGGGAGGGCACCCACCTGCGTGTGACGCAGGCCCATCGGGAACGCAGCCCGCGTCCGCCCTCGTCTATCGTGTCCCCGTGGCCATTCCCCTCGCTGCTCGGATGCGCCCGCGCACCTTCGACGAGTTCGTCGGGCAGTCCCACCTGCTCGGCCCGGGGAAGGCCCTCAGCACGCTGGCCGAATCGAAGAACCTCCCCTCGGTGATCCTGTGGGGGCCGGCCGGGACCGGGAAGACCACACTGGCCCATCTCCTGGCCACGCAGGCCGGCGCCGAGCTGATGACACTGTCGGCGGTCTCATCGGGGGTGGCCGACGCGCGGAAGGTCATCGAGAAGGCTCGGGGCTCGATGCTCCCCACGGTGCTCTTCGTCGACGAGGTCCATCGGTGGAGCAAGACGCAGCAGGACGTCCTACTTCCGGCGGTGGAAGAGGGGATCGTCACCCTGATCGGGGCGACCACCGAGAATCCCTACTTCTCGCTGGTCTCGCCGCTGCTGTCCCGGTGCCTGCTGATCCGCCTGGAGCCGCTCGACCCATCGGAGATCCGTGACGTTCTCGACCGCGCGCTTGCCGACCGCGAGCGCGGCCTGGCCCGACTGGGTGTGACCGCCGCCGACGATGCGCTCGACTTCCTGGCCGATGCCGCGGGCGGCGATGCCCGCTTGGCGCTGGCCGGGCTGGAGGCCGCAGCCCTGACCGCCCAGGCCAAGGGCGAAGCGGAGGTGACATTGGAACTGGCCCAGGATGCCATCCAGCGGAAGGCGGTCGTCTACGACGAGGACGAGCACTACGACGTCATCTCGGCCTTCATCAAGAGCCTCCGCGGGTCCGACGCCGACGCCGGCCTGTTCTGGCTGGCCCGCATGCTCGAGGCGGGGGAAGATCCGCGGTTCATCGCCCGACGGATGGTCATCCTGGCCTCCGAGGACATCGGCCTGGCCGACCCCCAGGCCCTCCTGGTGGCCACGGCCGCGGCCCACGCCGTCGAGCTCGTCGGCCTCCCCGAGGCGCAGCTCAACCTGGCCGAGGCGACCATCTATCTTGCCCGCGCGCCGAAGAGCAACGAGGTCATCCGGGCGCTCGGTGCTGCCAAGGACGAGGCGACCGGACGCCACGACGTCCCCACCCATCTCCGCGACGCCCATTACCCGGGCGCCAAGAAGCTCGGGCACGGGGTTGGCTACGTGTACCCGCACAGCGATGCGGAGGACGCCAGGAGCCAGCGGTATCTTCCCGATGGCGTGGAGGGTGGCTACGTCGACCGGGAGTGATCCCGAATCGGGTAGGGTGAACGCTCGACGAAAGGGGGACACGTGTCGGGCGGTGAGTGGGCCTTGCTCATCCTGGCGGTCTTCTGGGCGGTCCTCGTCCTGTTCCTGGCCCTGGTGCTGGTGAACCTGTTCCGCGTTCTCGAGAGCACGAAAGGCCTCATCGACGGCGTCCGTCAGGAAACGGTGCCGCTCCTGTCCGAGGTGACGACGTCGGTGACCAAGGTGAACCGCGAGCTCGACCGGGTCGATTCGCTGATCGCTTCGGCCGGTGGGATCACCAAGAGCGTCGAGCGCCTCACCGCCATCGTCGAGCAGACCGTTTCCAGCCCGCTCATCAAGGTGGCCGCGTTCGGTGCTGGCGCGGCGCGCGCCGTCCGGCGGTTCCGGGGGGAGAAGTGAAGCGGGGGTTCTGGGTCGCCCTGGGACTGGGTGCCGGGGTGGCCACTGCCGTGATGGTCAACCGGTGGCTGCGGCGCCAGCGTGAGCGGTACTCACCGGCCAACATCGGGGCCAGCATCGCGGAAGGCACACGCGACTTCGGCCACCTCGTCCGCGAGGCGATGGATGAGGGTCGCCGGGCGATGGAGGAGCGCGAGGCGGAGATCCGGGCCTCGCTTCCCGAGTAGATACGCTGCATGGCCGCGGCGATCGTCGTCGAGGATCTCCACAAGCGCTACGGTGATGTTGCGGCGGTGCGCGGCATCAGCTT
>DASQUI010000076.1:0-9465 GCA_035641375.1 Actinomycetota bacterium | reverse complement strand
ACCCGACCTCCGCGGCGGGAACCGCGCGGATCTTCCTGGCCGAGATGACCTCATCGATGAGTCCGTATTCCTTCGCCTGCTGGGCGGTCATGATGAAGTCCCGGTCGGTGTCCTTCGACACCTTCTCTAGCGTCTGCCCGGTGCGCTCCGCCATGATCTCGTCGAGGAGCTTCCGGTACCGCAGGATCTCCTTGGCCTGGATCTCGATGTCCACGGCCTGTCCCTGCGCCCCACCGTGAGGCTGATGGATCAGCACGCGCGAGTGGGGCAGCGCGTAGCGCTTCCCCTTCGCCCCCGCCGCCAGGAGCACGGCGGCGGCCGAGGCGGCCTGCCCCATGACGATCGTGGAGACATCGGGCTTGATGTAGTTCATCGTGTCGTACACCGCGAACAGCGAGGTGATGTCGCCGCCCGGCGAGTTGATGTAGAGGTTGATGTCCTTGTCCGGATCCTCGGATTCGAGATGGAGCATCTGCGCCATCACCAGGTTGGCGATCTGGTCGTCGATCGGCGTACCGAGGAAGATGATGCGCTCCTTCAGGAGGCGCGAATAGATGTCGAACGACCGCTCACCGCGGTTCGTCTGCTCGATGACGATGGGGACCATGTAATCCTTCATGTGCTCTTCCCTTCCGCTTCGGCGGGTGACTCCTCGGCCCGCGCTCCGGACTCGTCCACCACCTCGGCGTGCTCGATAACGAGATCGAGTGCCCTGTCTCGGATGATATCACCGGCCAGCGATGTGATCTGTCCGCTGGCATCGAGGCTTCGCCTCACCTGCTTGTGGTCGCGTCCGAGCTGCTCGGCGAGGGCGCGGACGGCGGCGTCGAGCTCCTCCTCGGTGACCTGCAGCTCGGCGGCCCGGGCCACGGCTTCCAGGGCGAGGTCGGCACGGATCGCTCGCTCCGCATGCGATCGCGCGTCGGCACGGAACCGCAGCTCCTCGACCCCCGATGCCTCCAGCACCTGCTCCAGCGTGGCCCCCTGCCGTTCGGCGCGGGCCTGGGCGCTCTGCACGCGGGATTCCGCTTCGCGGTCGATGAGGGCGTCGGGGAGCTCGACGTCGACCTTCTCGACGAGCACCTCGAGGGCCCGGTCGCGGAGCGCCGCGTCGGCGGCCGCCGCGCTGAGCCGCGACAGCTTCTCGCGAACGTCGGCTCGGAGCTCGTCGAGCGTGTCGAACTCGGAGGCCGTCTTGGCGAAGTCGTCGTCGAGCGGAGCGAGGCGCTTCTCCTTGACCTCCTTGACCAGGACCTGGAACGTCACGTCCTGGCCGGCCCGCTCCCCCGCCGTCTCCGGCAGCGTGGAGTTGAACTTGAGGATGTCGCCCTGCCGCTTCCCCTCGACCTCGTCGTCGAGCTCGGGCACCATGGAGCGGCTGCCCACCTCGTACAGCACGTCCTGTCCGGTCAGCTCAGGGAGCTCCTCCCCATGCACCGAGCCGCGGAGGTCGATGACCACGTAGTCCCCGCGGCGGGCGGCATGGGCGGCCACGTCGAGCTCGGCGAACCGTTCGCGCAGCCGATCGAGCTGCTCGTCGACGTCGGCGTCGCTGACCCGAGGGGCCGGGCGCTCCAGACGCAGGCCCTTGTAGTCGGCGTCCTCGAACCGCAGCCGGGGGCGGACGTCGACGGTGGCCGTGAACCGGAAGCCTCCGCCCTCGATGTCGCTCACGTCGACGTCGCCGAACTCCGGGTCACCGATCGGGGCGAGGTCGTGCTCGCGAAGAGCGGCGACGTAGAACTTCCCCAGGCCGTGCTCGAGGAACTCCTTCAGGACCTCGCCCCGACCGACCTGCGTGTCGATGACCTTGCGCGGCACCTTCCCCTTGCGGAACCCGGGGATCTTGACCGCCGCGCCGACGTGCCGGTACGCCGTGTCGAGCACCGGCCTGGCCTCCTCCGGCGGGACGTCCACGCTGAGCTTGACGCGGTGACGGGTGACTTCCTCGAGCGAGGTCTCCATGGGGTCGGGCCGATTATAGGTGCGGCCTGGGGATCCGACCTCCGCCACGAGCGGCATGGGAGACGGCTGCCATGCTCAAGGTCATGGGTGGTCGGGGACGACATTCGCGTGGTCTCCGTCTCCCCGTCGAGCAGCGACCTCGTTTCGCTTGCCGGGCCCCCGGGTAGGGGGCGAGCGTGAACGATCGACCCGTCGCCCTCATCACCGGCGCCTCGGCCGGCGTGGGACGGGCGACGGCGAGGCTGCTGGCGGAGCGCCGCTACGACATGGGGCTCGTCGCCCGCGGCACCGACGGACTGGATGCGGCGCGGAAGGAGGCGGAGGCCGCCGGCGTCGGCACCGTGGCCATTTCCGCCGACGTCACCGAGCCCGACCAGATCGCCGCGGCGGCCGAACGCACCGAAGCAGCCCTCGGACCGATCGACGTGTGGATCAACAACGCCATGACCACGGTGTTCGCCCCGTTCGTCGAGCTCACCCCGGAGGAGTTCGATCGCGTCACCCGGGTCACGTACCTCGGTGTGGTCAACGGGACGCGTACCGCCCTGGAGCGCATGCGGCCCCGCGGCCGCGGGACGATCATCCAGGTGGGCTCGGCCCTGGCGTACCGAGGCATCCCCCTGCAGTCGGCGTACTGCGGCGCCAAGCACGCCATCAAGGGATTCACCGAATCGGTGCGCACCGAGCTCGCCAACGCTGGCAGCCCGATCCGCGTCACGATGGTCCAGCTCCCCGCGCTGAACACGCCGCAGTTCGAGCTCTGCCGCGCCAAGGTTCCCAACGAGCCCCAGCCGGTTCCCCCGATCTACCAGCCCGAGGTGGCGGCGGAGGCCATCGTCTGGGCGGCCGAGCACGATCGCAGGGAGCTGCTGGTCGGCATGCCGACGGTGGCGACGGTGTGGGGGAATCGCCTCGCCCCCGGCGTGCTCGATCGCATCCTCGCCCGCAGGGGCGTGGCCTCCCAGCAGACCCCGCGCCGCCGCGACCCGACCAGACCCGACAACCTGCTCAAGCCGGTGCCCGGCGACCACGGCGCGCACGGGGGGTTCGACCGTGACGCCCGACCGCGGAGCGGTCAGCTGTGGGCCACCACGCATCGAGGCGTCGTCGCCGGCGGCCTGGTGGCCCTGGCGGCGGCGGCGTGGCGAGCGTCCCGTCGCTGACCGTGTCCGAAGGCAACAGGGACCCGCTCCCGGCCATCGAGGACTACGCGCTCCTCGGCGATTCCCGAACGGCCGCGCTGACGAGCTCGACGGGATCGATCGACTGGCTGTGCGCGCCCCGGTTCGACTCCCCGCCGGTATTCGGGCGGCTCGTCGGCGGCCCCGCAGCCGGCTCGTTCGACATCCGCCCCGTCGGGCTCCGATCCACCGAGCGGCGGTACCTCGACGGCACCGCCGTCCTGGAGACGTTGTGGACGACGGCAACGGGAGCGCTGAGGCTCACCGAGGGGCTGATCCTCGATGTCTCGAGGTCGCTCCTCCCCGAGCTCCTCCTGGTCCGCCGGGTCGAGGGAAGCGGGGCGGTCGAGGTGCGCTTCGATCCCAAACGGGATTTCGGGGAGCCACCCCGCCGCTCGCACCGCGACGGCCGGGCCACGATCTGCGACTGGGGCGGCCTGGCCGTCAGCCTGAACGGCTCGGCCGGCCCCCTCACCCCCGGCCGCACGGAGCGGATCGACGTCTCTCCGTCGGCCCCGCTGACGCTGACCGTGGCCGTCCACGACCGGGAACCGGCCGGCCTCGTGTCCCCCGAGCGGGCATGGGAGGCCCTGACCGCGACGCGACGATGGTGGGAGGGGTGGAGCGGCGAGATCAGATACGACGGGCCCCTGGCGCCGTTCGTCGTCCGCAGCCTGATCACGCTCCGCCTCCTCACCTATGCGCCCTCCGGCGCCCCCGTGGCCGCACCGACGACGTCGCTGCCGGAGATCCTCGGCGGCGACCGGAACTGGGACTACCGGTACGCCTGGCCCCGCGATGCCGCCCTCAGCGTCCACGCCTTCCTGGCCGTGGACCGAAGCGAGGAGGCCGTGGCCTTCCTCGACTGGCTGGTCAACGCCACCCAGCTGGGGCGCCCGCGGGTCCGGGCCCTATACACGCTCGACGGCAGGACCCGGGTGCCGGAGCGGGCCCGCTCCGATCTCCCCGGGTACGAGGGAAGCAGGCCGGTGCGCGTCGGCAACGCCGCCAGCCGGCAGCATCAGCTTGACTCCTACGGATGGGTGGCCTCGGCCATGTGGAAGCTCGTCGAGGCGGGAACCACGCTCAACCCCCACGTGTGGCATCGACTCGCCGCGCTGACCGACACGACGGCCCGGACGTGGGCCAGGCCCGATGCCGGGATGTGGGAAGCGCGCCGTCCGGAGCGACATCACGTCCACTCCAAGTTGATGGCGTGGCTGGCCCTGGACCGCATGATCCGCAGCGGCCGCGACGGCCGGCGATGGCGGCGCCGGGTCGCCCGATGGGCCTCCGCCCGCGACGAGTTGGCCCGGCGCATCCACCGGGACGGATTCGATCAGGATCGCGGCGCGTACGTCATGGCGTTCGACTCGACCGACCTCGACGCCGCGCTCCTTCTCCTTCCGGGTCTCCAGTTCGAGCCGGAGGACTCGACGCGGGTGACCGGAACGATCGAGGCGATCCGGAGGGAGCTCGACGCGGGAGGGGGCCTGCTGTACCGCTATCGACGGGAAAGCGATGGGCTCCAGGGTGGCGAGGGCGCCTTCCTGGCCTGCTCGTTCTGGCTGGCCGAGGCCCTGTGCGCCACGGGGCGCCGGGACGAGGGCGGGGAGCTGTTCGAGCGGACGTGCCGCCGGGCCAACGGCGTCGGCCTGCTGTCCGAGGAGATCGATGCGGCCAGCGGTCGGTTCCTCGGCAACTTCCCTCAGGCCCTGAGCCATTCGGCGCTCGTCCAGGCCGCCCTGGGTGTCGCCGCTAGCGAGGGCTCAGGAACGAGCCGAGAACGACGCCGAACGAAACGTGGGCGAGCAGCGTGACCACCGGCGTCGACGCCCCGTAGTGCAGGCCGAGCGGCCCCGGCGGCTGGAGCCGGATGCCGAGGGCCGGCCCCGTCCGATCCGAGGCCATGTGGGGATGGACGGCCGGCAGCGCCGGGAGGAGCAGGATCAGGACGGCCAAGCCGTGCACCACCCCGAACAGCCCACCCAGCCACCAGGTGGCCTCTCCGATCACGGCGAAGGCGATCGCGTACAGGAAGGCGAACACCATGCCGGCGGCGACGTGCAAGACGGCCCCGATGGTCCGGGCCCGGTCGACGTCGTCGGCGACCATCGACCCGAGCACCAGCGGCATCCCCATGCGGGTCAGGCCGAGCAGGTTGGCACCCAGCATGATCCCCGTCAGCACCAGCGTGCCGATGAACCCGAACACCGCCCAGCCGGACCAGTCCACTGGACGCACGCCTCCTGACTCGCCCCCTCCTCACGCAACGTACCCGGGGGGTGCGGGGGCGAAACGGGGCGAGCGATTACGGCGGCCCCGTGCCGGGTACCAGCAGTCCATGCCCCGACTGCGGCGCGTCGACACGAACGAGCCCGGCATCCGGCGACGGGGGCGCGGGCGCGGGTTCGAGTACCTCGATGCCAACGGGCGGCGGATCTCCGACCCCGAGGTGCTTGAGCGGATCCGGTCGCTGGCCATCCCACCGGCCTGGCGGGACGTGTGGATCTGCCCGCTCCCCCACGGTCACCTGCAGGCCGTGGGCACCGACGCGGCCGGGCGGAAGCAGTACCTCTACCACGAGCGGTGGCGAAGGCGTCGGGACCAGGAGAAGTTCGACCGCGTCCTGGCCTTCGCCCGGCATCTTCCGCAGCTGCGACTACGGGTGGAGGAGGATCTGCGACGCCGGGGCATGCCCAAGCCGCGCGTCCTGGCCTGCGCGGCGCGCCTGCTCGATCTGGGGTTCTTCCGGATCGGCTCGGAGTCCTACGCGGAGGAGAACCAGACGTACGGGCTGGCCACGCTCCGAAAGGATCACGTCCTCGTCAACGGAGACGTCGCCTCGTTCGACTACGCAGCCAAGGGTGGCGCGCGGCGCATCCAGGTGGTCCGCGACCCCCTCGTCGTGGCGGTGGTTCGAACGCTCCGTCGGCGGCGCACCGGCGGCGATGAGCTCCTCGCTTACCTCGAGAAGCGGCGGTGGGTCGATGTGCGCTCCGGCGATATCAACGACTACCTCAAGGAGTGGACCCGCGACGAACACTCCGCCAAGGACTTCCGAACCTGGAACGGCACGCTGCTGGCCGCGGTGGCCCTGGCCCTCGACGACCCACCGCCCGCGTCCAAGACGGCCCGGGGCCGGCGCGTGACCGCCGCCGTCAAGAGCGTGGCCGAGTACCTGGGGAACACCCCGGCGGTGTGCCGAGCCTCGTACATCGACCCGCGCGTCGTCGATCGCTTCCTGGCCGGACAGACGATCAGGCACGCGCTGCAGGGACGAGACGACATCGATCCGCAGGACCCGACCACGCTGCAGGGAGCGATCGAGGAGGCCACCATCGACTTGCTCCGGGACGCCTCTGCCGAGGAGGCCGCGGCCTGATCGGTTCGGATTACTCCCGGTCCCACCGGGAATGAACGAAGACGATGGTGAGGCTCGGATACACGCTGTCGAGTGAAGAACACCCTCCCAACGACCTGGTGAGATACGCCGTTCAGGCCGAGGAGAAGGGGTTCGACTTCGCCATGATCTCCGATCACTACCACCCGTGGGTCGACCGTCAGGGGCACAGCCCGTTCGTCTGGTCCGTGATCGGCGGGGTCGCTCAGGCCACGTCTCGGTTGGAGCTCGGGACCGGGGTGACCTGCCCCATCATCCGCATCCACCCGGCCATCCTGGCCCAGGCCGCGACCACGGCCGAGGCGATGATGCCGGGACGATTCAGGTTCGGCGTGGGAACCGGTGAGAACCTCAACGAGCACGTCGTCGCGGAGCGGTGGCCGTCCGCCGACGAGCGCCTCGACATGCTGGAGGAGGCCATCGAGGCCATCCGGCAGCTGTGGGAGGGTGGGATGCAGTCGTTCCACGGCACGTACTTCCACATCGAGGACGCCCGGATCTACACGCTCCCCGAGCAGCTCCCGCCGATCCTCGTCGCCGCCAAGGGGAAGGGTGCGCTCGAGCTGGCCGGGCGACTGGGGGACGGCCTCATCGGGGTCACCCCCGACCGGGACATGCTCGAAGAGTTCGAGCGCGCCGGCGGCCACGGCAAGCCGCGCTTCGGACAGATCCACGTCTGCTGGGCGGAGACCGACGCCGAGGCGCGCCGCACCGCCCACGCGTGGTGGCCCAATGCGGCCATCGAGGGTGAGCTCGGCGTGGAGCTCCCCGCCCCCAGGCACTTCGAGCAGGCCGCCGCGATGGTGACCGAGGACGATGTGGCGGGACGCGTCGTCTGCGGTCCCGACCCCGAGCGCCACCTCGAGGAGATCCGGACGTTCGCCGACGCGGGATACGATCACGTCTACGTGCACCAGATCGGCCCGGACCAGGACGCCTTCTTCCGGTTCTACGAGCGCGAGGTCCTGCCCAAGCTCGGCTGACTCACGCGGTCTGCTGTCGTCCGGGATCGATCGATCGCATCGCCGAGGCCCGTCGCTCCACGGCCTGTTGGTCGTCGAGGCAGTACCGGGTGGCCGGCAGGGCCTCCAGACGCCGGTGGGCGATCGGACGGCCGCACGCCTCGCACGTCCCGTAGGTCCCATCGTCGAGGCGGAGCAAAGCGTCGTCGACGTCCTTGAGCTTCTCCTCGGACTGCTGCCGGATCGAGGCTTCCTTGGAGCGCTCGAAGGTTTCCGACGCGAGGTCGGCAGGGTGTTGATCGATCGACGACAGCTCGGGGCGTTCGCCGGCGTCGGCGGAACTACTTTCGGACCTCGTCACCGCTTCGAGGAGCCGCTCTCGCTCCTGCTCCAGCCGCGTGCGAACCTTCTTCTTCTCGTTGGCTTTCATCGCATCTCCCGTCGTCATCGTTGGGAATGGACCGCCCCTGCCGGCGCCGTTTCCCCGACGCCATCGGTGAGCTCGTACACCGCGTACGCCCGGTCGATCACCGGCCAGGCTACGTTGCGGACGGGGATCCCACCCGGCGTCTCGCCGTGCTCACGACCGCGGTGGGCGTGACCGTGGATGGCCAGCTCGGCCCCGGCGCGGTCGACCGCCTCGGCCAGCAGGTAGCTCCCCAGGAACGGATGGATCTCGCGCGGCTCCCCCTCCAGCGTCGACTGGATCGGCGCGTAATGGGTGAGCGCCAGCCGCACGTCCGTCTCCAGGGCTCGCAGCGAGCGCTCCAGCGAGTCGGCCAGCTGTTCGCTGCGGGCCACGAACGCCTTCATCTCCCGCTCGCCGAAGCTCGATGCACCGGCGTCGACGAAACCGCCCCCGAACCCAACCGTTCCGGCGATGCCGAGCGTCCTCCCCCCGACCTCGATGACGGCGCTCTCTCCCTCGATCACCGTGATCCCGGCCTCCTCCAGGGAGCGGCGGACCTCCTCGGGCTGGTCGGAATGCAGATCGTGATTGCCGAGCACCGCGACGACGGGGACGCCGACATCGTGAAGCTCGTCTGCCGCCACGGCGGCCTCCTCGGGGCGCCCCAGCCGGGTCACGTCCCCGGCCACGAGCAGCACGTCGGCTCGCTCACCGAGGTGTTCGAGGTGGTCGCGGAAGGCGCCGGCCGAATCGACGCCGATATGCAGGTCTCCAACCGCGGCGATGCGCATGTCAGTCGACCCGCTCGACGTGGTCGGTTTCGCGGCGCGACGTCAGCACGGTGTGGTTCTCGACGTCGCGGTCGGGAAGGAGCTCGTGGAGGATCGTGGAGATGGCGTCACGCTGCTGGTCGGTCTCGACGTTCCCGGTGACGACGACATGGGTCTCAGCGAGGTCGATGCTCAGCTCGATCTCGCCGACCCGCGGATCCTTGGCCAGGATCTCGCGGATCCTGGCCACCACGTACTCGGGGGCGGCGACGCGATCGGCTTCAGGAAGCTTGTCGGATCGTCCCATAGAGCTCCTCGATGACGTTCCAGGGCACGACGAGGTCCTCCGACTCCGCGTAGAGCAGGAGGCTCAGCGTCCGCCGGGCCCCATGGCGAGTGGCCCGCTTGATCAGGTAGTCCCAGTCCAGGTCGTTCCGGGCGACGAGGCCCAGCGCGTCCCACCAGTAGCTGAACGTCTCCTCGCCGTGAGCCACGACCTTCATCACCAGCAGGTCCTCCGGCGAGACGACCTTCACCTTGCGGTCGCGGAACTCCACCTCCCGGAACCGCTCGATCATGTCCTCGTCGAGATAGAGGTTCCCCGACGACCGGAAGATGAGGTCGACGAGGACTCCCTCCTTCGTGCCCTTGTAGATCCACTGCTCGTTGTGCTCCTCCGTCTCGAACCCGCGCTGCTCCAGCGCCTCGAGAGCGACGCTGGCGTCCTCATGTCGGATGAAGAAGTCGATGTCCTCATGGCTGCGCGTCCACCTGG
>DASQUI010000075.1:0-3402 GCA_035641375.1 Actinomycetota bacterium | reverse complement strand
CGTGGTGTCGACCAGGGCTCGGGCTCAGACCGCGGCTGATGCTGCAGCCCTGGGCGCCGCGCAGGAGCTGCTTATTCCCTCAGGCGGTGCCCCGGATGAGGTGGCCCGTGACTTCGCCGAGCGAAACGGGGCTCGGCTCGTGGCGTGCCGGTGTGAACCTGGCGCGACCGAGGCCGTGGCCACGGTGGAGATCGAGGTTGATCTCCCCCTCCTCGGTCAGAGCCGCATCATTCATGCCGCGGCACGCGCGGTCATCGCCGCCTTTCCAGGAAGCGAAGGCCTCCAGCCGTTCTTCGTCGCACGGTTGATGTGCCTGTTCGAAGCCGTCGACGGCCTCTGGATCGTGTCGGGGTTCCGCACCTACGAAGAGCAGGCAGAGCTGTACGAGGCGAATCCGGACATGGCGGCTCTTCCAGGCTCGTCGAACCACGAGCTGGGTCTGGCCGCGGACCTCGGGTATCCGTCGGACGAAGCCGAACGAGCAGCGCACGCGCACGCCGCCGGATGCGGACTTGCGTTTCCCATCTCGTATGAACCGTGGCACGTGGCGCCGATCGGCGTGTAAGCGTGTCGGGTGGCACGCGAGGAGGGTGCTGCGCGTCACCGGACCTGGCCCGGCCCGTCGATAGACTGGCGCCTTCCCATGGCGGTCGTCCTCGGTCTGCTCGCCGCGATCTCGTACGGGTCGGCCGACTTCCTCGGCGGGCTGGCCACCAAGCGGAACCCGGCCATCCGTACCGCCCTGATCTCCCAGTTGTTCGGGTTCGGCGCGTACCTGATCGCCCTGCCGTTCCTCCCCGATGGTCGTTTCACTGGGGAGGCGTGGCTGTGGGGCGGGCTGGCCGGCCTCACCGGCGGTCTCGGCCTGGCTTTCCTGTACCGCGGCTTGGCCCACGGCCGGATGAGCGTCGTGGCGCCTCTGACCGCGGTGATCGCCGCGGTCCTGCCGGTCGGTTTCGGCCTGCTGACCGGCGAGCGGCCCTCCGCGCTCCAGCTCCTCGGCATCGCGCTGGCCATCCCGGCGATCGCGCTGGTGTCGTCGGTCCCTCACGCATCGGCGAACCCCACTACGACGGTCACGACAATCCGTTCGCGTGCGGCGTCGCTCGGCGTCTGGGACGCATTGGTCTCGGGCGCCGCGATCGGCCTGTTCTTCATCACACTGGCTCGGCCCGGCGAGGAGACCGGGGTGTACCCGCTCGTGGCCGCAAGGATCGCCTCCGTGTCGATGTTCTTCGGCCTCGTGATCGCCACCAGGACGGGATTCCGTCTAGCGCCGGGCACGGCATGGATCGTGGCCGTGTCGGGCGTTATCGACGTCACCGCCAACCTCCTCTACCTGCTGGGCACACGCGAAGGGTTGGTGTCAGTGGTGGCCGTCCTAACCTCGCTGTATCCGGGGGCCACGGTGGCGCTGGCGCGCGTCGTGGTGAAGGAGCGGCTGTCGGTGCACCAGCTGGTCGGCCTCGGCTTTGCGCTTGCTGGCGTGGCCTCGATGGCCGCTGGCTAGTCGAGGTACGCCCACACCTCGCCGGTCGCCTGGTCGATGCCGATGGCCGCGACCGGCCCCGGCAGGCGGATCGGTGGATCCGGTTGGCGCAAGGCCGGGTCGATCCGCTGGATGGTCTGACCGTCGTGGTCGGCCACCCATACGTCGTCCGGCCCCGCAGCCACATCCGTCGCGTCGGCTCCCACGCGGATCGGTTGCCCGAGTCCACCCTCGGGGTCGACCCGGGTCACCGTTCCCCCCGCGCGGTTGAGCACCCACAGCGTTCCGTCCGGTCCCACGGCAACCTCATTCGGTGTGAACGGAAGCACGACCGGCGGGTCGATCTGAGCGCCGTCCGGCCCATGCAAGTACAGCGTCTTGGCTAGCTCGTCGACGAGCAAGACGTTCCGTCCTACACCGATGATGGTGTTCGCCCCATGCTCCAGGGTGACGGGATCGCCGGCCTTCTCGAGAACCGGATCGATCCGGGTCAGCTGTGCCCCGCGCGCGGCCCAGACAGCGTCGTCGGTCGTGGTGATGGACAGGTCGAAGCCCTCCGGGAAGTGGATCGGCTCCGAGGGCTCGAGCGAACTTGGATTGACCGCGAGAAGTTCATTGAACAGCGTCAATACCCAGACGGCCCGGTGGCCCAGCGCGATCTGCTTGGGCAGTGACGCATCGATGAGGGCAACCTCCCCGTTCTCTGGATCGACCCGGCAGACACACTCACCGTTCTGGATCCACACGGCCCCTTCGCCGACCGCGACCTGTGAATCCTGGAGCGTCTGCGGATCTCCGAGCGGGACGGGGACCGTCGTTCGAACCACGCCTTCCACTGGGTCCACCCGCACGGCCACGCCGCGGACTGCGCCTATGGGAGGTGCCGGTTCGTCGGACCGGGTGACGATGAAGGCCAACGCGCCTATGACGCCGATGCCAACGACCACGGCGGCCACCCACACCGGACGCCGCCTGTACGCCGGGGGCGGGGCGATGGCCTTGCGCTGCTCCCCAGCCTCATCGGCGGAGGGCGGCGGGCCGAGCGGCGTCTCGTCGACCTCGGTTACCGCGAACACGTGTGGCGCCTCGCGGATGCCCTTGAGCTCCCGGACCCCACGATCTTCGAACCCGAAGGACGCCCCCGGGACCAGCTCCCTGAGGGTGCCGGAGACCAGGACCTCGCCCGGCCCGGCCAGGGCCGCGAGCCGTGCCCCCGTGTGGACCGCCATCCCGCCGAGCCCTCGACCGATGACCTCGGCCTCGCCGACGTGGACACCGGCCCGGACCTCGATCCCGAGCGTCCGCACGCCCTGAACGATCGACGCCGCACAGCGGATCGCCTGGGCAGGACGGTCGAAGGACGCGAAGAAGCCGTCCCCGGCGGTGTCGATCTCACGTCCTCCGAACCGCCGGAGCTGGGATCGGACGATCTGGTTGTGACGGGTCAAGAGCTCACGCCATCGTCGGTCGCCCATCTCGCCGGCGATCTCCGTGGAGCGCACGATGTCCGTGAACAGCACCGTGACCAGGACGGAACGGCCGACCATGGCGCGAGTGTCCCTTACCTCTTGGCGGAACGCCAGAGGTGAGGCGCAAACGTCAGGGGGCGGAACGGAGGTTCGGAATGACCTCTTTGGCCAGGCGCTCGCGCTGCTCCACGCCCTCGCCGGCGGTCCAGATCACCGGGAACGTCACGCCGAGCCGGAGGATCGCCGCCAGCTCCTCGGTGACCTGGTCGGGGGGCCCCGCGATCATCCCCGGCCGCTGTTCCGCCCGCTCATCCACCCGCACCCCGATGTTGTAGGCGTAGTCGAAGGCGTCGGGGTCGCGGCCGGCCTCTTCGAGGGCCCGTCGGAGGAGGTCGCGCTTCTCGGCCCATTTCCTCGGCGGCGCGAAGCGGTACGACGGCAGCC
>DASQUI010000074.1:0-4765 GCA_035641375.1 Actinomycetota bacterium | reverse complement strand
GCACTCCGCCCCCGCGCTCGACGTCTCCCTCGAGGTCGAGCCCGTTTGATCAGACGTTGACGGCGTCAAGGAAGCGCCACCATGCGTCGAGCGCGTCCTGCGCCGTCTCCACGACCTCGTCCTCGTGCCCGGCCCCGTGCGTCTCGGCGATCGACGCCTCCGCGGCTGCGTGCTCCTCGTCGAGCGTCGAGTGCACCTTGAAGAACGCCGTGGTTCGAGTGTCGTCGACGCCGTAGTTCCTGGCCAGGCCATCGATCTTGGAGACGGCCACGCCCGGCACCTGCCGCTCGTACGCGTACATGGCGGCCACGCCGGCGGCCACGGGACGCTCGGTCGAGGCCCGCCGGTACGTCTCCAGGAGGTCGCGGGTGGCCTCGTTCGGCTCGGCCGACGTGACGTCGTCGCGGTCGACGCCGATGCCCTCGGCGAAGCGCAGCCACAGCTCGGCGTGGTTCTCCTCGCCGTGCTCCTCGTCCCACAGGTTGTCGAGGATGGCCTGCCGCGCGGTCCGGTCCTCGGTCCGCGAGTGCAGCGCCGAGAGATAGCGGGGGAAGGTCGATTCGAATGCGTAGTACTGGCGGGCGTACTCCTGCATGGCCTCCATGGGCAGGGTCCCCTCCGCCCACCGCGTATAGAAGGTGTGGTCGAGCAGCCGGCGCTTCTCGATGCGGGCGTCGATCTCGGCGATCAGATCCATCTCATCCTCCTCTGCGTCTTGCCGGACCCTACGAGCCCTCCTCGGGACCTGTCAACTGAGGCCGAGGGCGACGTGACGTCGAGCGCGCACGGGTATGCTGGCCGCGTCGTGGACCAGGAGAACGAACTGCAGCGGATGACCATCGACTACCTCCTGCTGGCCGACGGTGCCCAGGTGCAGAACGGCAAGCTGTACGTGCTCGGCGGGGGATGGGAGCGGCTCCAGTTCGAGACGTTTCCCCAGACAATCCCGGTTGGGATCGCCCTTGGCGTTCGCGTCCCGTGGGGTGAGACGAACCGGAAGCACGCCTTCAGCATCCGAGGTCTCAGCGCCGACGGCGAGGAGCTGTTCAAGGGCGAAGGGGAATTCGAGCTGGGGCGTCCGCCGGGCCTTCCCGCAGGACAGTCGCAGATCTTCCAGGTCGCCGTGCAGCTCCCGCTACCGGTTCCCGCGCCCGGACACTACTCGGTGGAGGCCACCATCGACGGCGGCGCCGCCTCTCGCGCTATCCCGTACTTCGCCGTCAACGTCGGCGGGTGACGCCCGGTGAACTCGGCGCCCAGTCGTTCTGCTACGTGACGACGGTTGGGAGAGTCACCGGACGGCCGCACACCATCGAGATCTGGTTCGCCCTGCATGGCTCGACGCTGTACCTGCTGTCCGGCGCCGGTTGGCGATCAGACACGGTGCGGAACATCGAGGCCGATCCGGCCGTGACGGTTCGGATCGGTGATCGAACGTTCGAGGCTCGTGGCCGGCTGGTCGAGGATGACGACGAAGACCGTCGTGCCCGCGACCTCGTCTTCGCCAAGTACGCGTCCACGTACGGCGGCGACCTGAGGAGATGGCGAGAATCCGCGATGCCGGTGGCGATCGATCTGGAAGCGAACTAACCGTTCTCGGCTCGCGGGCGGGCGCCGACGGCCAGGGCCACGGCGGTGAGGTCGGAGCGCATCGCGTCGAGCGACGACTGGAAGCCATCCATGCGTCCGTCCAACCTCTCCTCCAACCGGTCGACGCGAGCTCCGAGCTCCCTGTGCCGCCCCTTGGCCGTCCGGTCGAGGAGGTATCCGACGGCCAGGATCACGACAGCGTTGACGATGTTCCCGGCGAGATCCATTCGCTTCTCCTCTGATCCGCGGGGGGGGTCCGACCGAATCACCGTACCATCCGAGGCCGACATCGGCGGTCGGCGGTAAGGTGCTCGTCGTGACCACCGAGCTCTTCTCCCCACCGGTCCGCGAATGGTTCGAGACGACGTTCGCCGAGCCGACGCCGGCCCAGGCCCAGGGGTGGCCTGCCATCGCCTCCGGCGAGCACACGCTGATCCTGGCCCCGACCGGTTCGGGCAAGACGCTTGCCGCGTTCCTCTCGGCCATCGATCGGCTCGGGGCGACCCCGCAGCCGGAGCGCGACCGCACGTGCCGCCTCCTGTACATCTCGCCGCTCCGCGCCCTCGCCGTCGACATCGAGAAGAACCTACGCGCCCCGGTGACGGGCGTGCGTCTGGCCGCGGAGCGCCTCGAGCACCCGTTCGCGGAGCCAGAGGTGGGGATGCGCACCGGCGACACCCCGGCGGCGGAGCGGCGCGCCCTGGTGAAGCACCCGCCGGACATCCTCATCACCACGCCCGAGTCGCTGTACCTCCTGCTGACGTCGCAGGCCCGCGAGATGCTGCGTGGCGTCGACTCCGTCATCGTCGACGAGATCCACTCCTTGGCCGGCAACAAGCGCGGCGCCCACCTGGCGCTGTCGCTGGAGCGGATGGAAGAGCTCACCGAGCGGCCGCCCCAGCGCATCGGGCTGTCGGCGACGCAGCGCCCCCTGGAGGAGATCGCCCGCTTCCTCGGCGGACAGGCGCCCGAGGGACGCCGCCCCGTGCGTATCGTCGATGCCGGCATCCGCAAGCCCCTGGAGGTCGAGGTCGTCGTCCCCGTGGAGGACATGGGGCGGCTCGGCGACGTGGAGCCGGACGTCGTGAACGCCTCCTCCGGACCAACGCGGATGTCGATCTGGCCAGCGGTGCATCCGCGAATCCTGGAGCTCATCCGGAGCCACCGGTCGACCATCGTCTTCTGCAACGCCCGCCGCCTCGCCGAGCGCCTGGCCGCCCGACTCAACGAGTTGGCCGGGGAGGAGCTCGTCCGCGCCCACCATGGCTCGCTGGCCCGCGAGCAGCGGCTCATCGTCGAAGACCAGCTGAAGAAGGGCGATCTCAAGGCCATCGTGGCCACGTCTTCCCTGGAGCTCGGCATCGACATGGGTGCCGTCGACCTGGTGATCCAGGTGGAGTCGCCTGGCTCGGTGGCCCGCGGGGTGCAGCGCATCGGCCGGGCCGGGCATCAGGTCGGCGAACCCAGCCGGGGCACCATCTTCCCCAAGTACCGCGGCGACCTCGTCGAGGCCGCCGTCGTGGTCCGGCGCATGCACGACGGGCTGATCGAGGAGACCAGGATCCTGCGGAACCCGCTCGACGTGCTGTCCCAGCAGATCGTGGCCATGGCCTCCATGGACGAGTGGCGTCTGCCCGACCTGGCCGCGCTGGTCCGTCGGACGGCGCCGTTCGCCGACGTCTCCGACGACGTCCTCCGGGCCGTCCTGGACATGCTGGCCGGCCGCTATCCGAGCGAGGAGTTCGCCGAGCTTCGCCCCCGCATCGTGTGGGACCGCCGCACCGACACCATCACCGCGCGCGAGGGGGCCCAGCGGCTCGCCGTCACCAGCGGCGGCACGATCCCCGACCGCGGGCTGTTCGGCGTGTTCCTCCCCGACGGCACCCGCGTCGGGGAGCTCGACGAGGAGATGGTGTACGAGTCGCGTCCCGGCGAGACGTTCGTGCTCGGGGCGTCGACGTGGCGCATCGAGGACATCACCCACGACCGCGTCGTGGTCACGCCGGCGCCGGGGGAGCCGGGGAAGATGCCCTTCTGGCATGGCGACGGGCCGGGGCGTCCGCTCGAGCTCGGCCGGGCGGTCGGGGCGTTCGTGCGTGCCGTTCGCCGCGGTGACGTCGACGTGGAGGCGGAGCACGGGCTCGACCGGCTCGCCGCCGACAACCTCGTCCGCTACCTCCGCGAGCAGGAGGAGACGGCCGGCGCGGTGCCCGACGACCGCACCATCGTCGTGGAGCGGTTCCGCGACGAGATCGGCGACTGGCGCGTCTGCATCCTCACGCCGTTCGGCGCTCGCGTGCACGCCCCGTGGGCGATGGCCATCCAGGGCCGGCTGACCGGACGGATGGGCATGGACGTCGAGGCCCTGTGGAGCGACGACGGCATTGTGCTCCGCCTCCCCGAAGCTGAGGAGCGGGTGCCGCTTGAGGACGTGGCCCTGGATCCCGAGGACGTCGAGGAGCTCGTGGTGGCCCATCTCCCGTCCACGGCGCTGTTCGCCTCGCTGTTCCGCGAGGCGGCCGGGCGGGCGTTGCTCCTTCCCCGCCGCCGTCCCGACCGGCGCACACCGCTGTGGCAACAGCGCCAGCGGGCCGCCGACCTCCTCACCGTGGCGACGCGATACCCGGACTTCCCGATCCTCCTGGAGGCGACGCGAGAGTGCCTCCAGGATCACTTCGACCTCCCCGCCCTGCGCGAGGTGCTGGCCGAAGTGCGGTCCCGCCGGGTTCGGATGGTGCAGGTCGACACGGATCGGGCTTCGCCGTTTGCGCAATCCCTGCTGTTCGACTGGATCGCCGTGTACATGTACGAGGGCGATGCGCCCATGGCCGAGCGACGCGCCCAGGCGCTGGCCCTCGACCGGGACCTCCTCCGCGACCTCCTCGGCGCCGAGGAGTTGCGAGACCTCATCGACGCGGAGGCCCTGGCCGAGCTGGAAGAGGAGCTCCAGGCGTTGACCGAGACCCGCCGGGCCCGCCACGCCGGAGAGGCGCACGACCTCGTCCGCCGTCTCGGCCCGCTCACGGCGGAGGAGGTGCGAGCGCGTGCCGTCAGCGACGCGGACCGGCTGCTGGCGGGCCTCGTCGAGGAGAAGCGCGTCATCCTTGTGACCGTGGCCGGGGAGGAGCGGTTCGCCGCGGCCGAGGACGCCGCCCGCCTCCGCGATGCGCTGGGC
>DASQUI010000073.1:0-18524 GCA_035641375.1 Actinomycetota bacterium | reverse complement strand
CAGCTCGAGCAGGGGACGCCCGGCCAGTGGGACCAGGGCCTTCGGCCCCGACCCGCCCAACCGCTCGCCGCGACCCGCCGCGGCCAGCACGGCGATGACCGTCATCCCTCGCGCATCCTGGCGAACACCATCCGCCCCGACGTCGTCTGCAAGACGTTGGTGACCGTGACGCTGACGTCGCTGCCCAGACGCTCGCGCCCTCCCTCGACCACCACCATCGTGCCGTCCTCCAGGTAGCCGATCCCCTGGCCTTCCTCCCGGCCCTCCTTGGTGAGGTGGACCGTGACATCCTCGCCGGGGACGAACGGGGGGCGAAGGGCCAGGGTCAGCTCGTTCATGGAGCGCACCGGCACGTCGAGAGCGGCGGCGACCTTGGCCAGGTTGGCATCGGTGGTGACCACGGCCCCGCCGCGCTGCCGGGCCAGCCGCACGAGGTCGGCGTCCACGTCGCCGGTCCCCTCATCCTCGACGACGTCGACATCGATGGTGGGAGCGTCCTGGAGCACGGCCAGCGTGTCGAGGCCTCGCCGGCCCCGGGTCCGCCGGCGTGGGTCGGAGGAGTCCGCGATGGTCTGCAGCTCCTGGATCACGCCCACCGGGACGAGGAAGCTCCCGGTGAGGAACCCGGCTCCCACGACGTCGAGGATCCGCCCATCGATCAGAGCGCTCGTGTCGAGCACGTTGACCTCGCCCGGACGGACCCCGGCGGCCCGGGTCTTCAGGCCGAACAGGCCGAACAGCTCGTGATGGATGGCCCGACCGATGCGGGAGCCGAGGTAGGCCATCGTGACCGTGACGAAGGCGGCGACAGGATAGGCCACGGCGGGCGGCAACCGGAACAGGATGAACGACAAGAGAACCGCGATCAGCAGTCCCAGAACCACGCCGAGGGAACCGGCCAGGAGCTCCGAAGGCGGGACCTTTCGGAACTCGCGCTCCACGGTCGACACCGCGACGACCGTCCGGCGGCCGATCACGCCCCCGACGACGTAGCCGACGGCGCTCCCCAGGACGATGCCCAGCAGGATCTGGGATTCCCGCGCGGTGATCTGCCGGGCGATCTGCCATCCCCCCACGGCGAAGAGCGCCACGAGGATGAGCCGAACCAGCTCGACGACGATCCCGCGAGGAGCCTCCCTGCGGCCCCGGCCTCGCGCCTCGCTCACCGTGTCACTGTGGCGCACGGCGAGAGCCGGAACAAGGGCGTTAGACGGCGCGGGCCTCCTCGAGCACGCGGTCGACCATGGCCTCGGTCTTCTCTTCCGGCTGGTCGACGGCGAACACGAGCTCTGAGATGAGGATCTGACGAGCCTTGGCCAGCATGCGCTTCTCTCCCGCGGAGAGACCCTTCTCGCGCTCGCGGATGGAGAGGTTCCGGACGACCTCGGCCACCTGGTAGATGTCGCCGCTCTTGATCTTCTCGATGTTGGTCTTGTAGCGGCGGCTCCAGTTGGTCGGCATCCTGCTCTCGGCCTGCCTGAGCACGTCCATGACCTTCCGAACGTCGCGCTTGGCGATGACGTCCCGAAGGCCGACTTCCTCTGCTGAGGAAACCGGAACCGAGAGGGTGAGATCGCCGTATGCCAGACGGAGGATCAGGTACTTCTTCTTCTCGCCGAGGAATTCGCGTTGTGTGAGCTCTTCGATGACTGCGGCCCCATGATGGGGGTAGATCACTTTGTCACCCTTCCGATACGACACACGACCTCCTCATGCGTTCCGAGGCGAGCCCGGTTTTGCTCACATGATAGCAGGCCGAGCGTCTCCGCCGCAAATCAAAACCGCTGGTCAGGGGCCATTTTCGCTGGTCACCGCGGCGATCCGACCACGGCCCCTCCCGCCGGCGTCTCGTCGTCGCGCCCACCGGATGGCCTCCCGTAGATGACGCACCGGTCGAACGGTAAGCCCGGACGTTGCGAGCGCCTCTCCGGCGCAGAACACGGTGGTGATCCCTGCCGCCGCCGCCGCCGAGAAACGGGCCGACAGGTTGGGCACCGGCCGCACCGAACCGGTCAGGGCAACCTCACCGATGAACGCCGAACCGTCGGGCGGCGGGACGCCCGATGCGGCCGACGCCAGCGCGGCGGCAACGGCCAGGTCGGCTCCCGGCTCGGCAACCCGGAGACCACCGGCCACCGTTCCATAAAGCTCTGCGCGAGCCAGGCGCAGCCCGCCGGTCCGCTCGACGACGGCGGCCGTCATCCCGAAACGACGCGGGTCCAGCCCGGACACGGTGCGACGCGGCGGCCCCTCCGTGGGCAGCACCAGCGCCTGGACCTCGACGGCCAGCGCCCGGCGCCCCGCGGCGAGGACGGCCACCGCGGCCCCCGGCTCTCCGGCTGAGCTCGAGAGCGCCGCGGCCGGGTCGACCTCGCGAAGCCCCTGCCCGCCCATCTCGAACCAGGCCACCTCGCCCTCGGTCCCGAAGCGGTTCTTCCCGCCGACCAGGACCCGGAGGCCGGTGCGGGCGTCCCCGTCGAAGGAACACACCACGTCGACGGCGTGCTCAAGCGTGCGCGGGCCGGCCACGTCGCCGTCCTTCGTCACCTGCCCGGCCAGGATCACCGTAGTCCCATCGGCTTTCGCCACCCCGACCAGCGCGTCGGCGCAGGCACGAACCTGGCTCGGTCCCCCCGGCAGCGACGTCTGCTCGGGATCGCGGACGGACTGGATCGAGTCCACGAAGAGGACGTCGGGCTGAACCGCGCGAGCGGCTTCGAGGAGGGCGGGCAGCTCCCTCCCGCCCAGGAACGAGGCTGCCTCGGGAGGGACGCCGATCCGGCGGGCCCGCCCGGCGACCTGCCGGCGGGACTCCTCCCCGGAGGCGTACAGGCAGGACCGGCCGTCCCGCGAGAGAGTGGCGGCGAGCTGCAGGAGGAGCGTCGATTTCCCCATGCCGGGCTCCCCGGCCACCAGCACCACGGACCCCCGGACGAGCCCCCCACCGAGGACCCGATCGACGCCGGCCAGCCCGGTGGGCAGGCGATCGTCGGTGTCATCGGGGAGGCCCAGCGGCTCGACCGAGGCTGCGGAGACGGCCGCCGAGGTTCCCGCCGTCGCTCGCTCCAGCGTTCCCCACGCCCCGCACGACGGACAGCGTCCCATCCACTGTCCGGCGCGGTGCCCGCAGGCGCCGCATGTGAACACGGTCCGCTCCCTGGCCATGATGCAACGGTAGCGAGGCCCTCTGACATGGATCTCCGGGCCTACGTGAGCCGCGAGGCCAGCAATGAGGCCCCTCGATGGGCGATGGCCTCGATCGTCACCATGGGGTTCACCCCGCTGGCCGTCGGGAAGCACGACGCGTCCATCACGAAGAGGCCGCGCACGCCGTGGACCTGGTTCTCCTCGTTCACGACGGACCGCCGGGGCGCCGAGCCCATCCGGGCCGAGCCCATCTGGTGGAAGGAGACATACATCGTCCGGTTGGGGCCGTATCCGACGCCGTCCACGCGGTCGAGGAAGTCGGTGAGCGGCTCGCCGGTGCGAGCTCCCCAGGACAGCGGGATCGACGTGGAGGCGAGGATCTCCACGGCGCCTGCCGCGGCCAGGACCTCCGCGGCCAGGCGCACACCACGGCGAACGTGCGCGGCGTCGTACGACGAGGGCCGATATCGCCAGTAGGGACGCCCGTCGCCCCGGATGCGGGCCCGGCCGGCGTCGCGATCCCGCAGGAGGATCCCCACTGGGCTGAGGAAGGGCAGCTGGGAGAGCCGCTCCCGGAAGCCAGACGGCGACTCCCAGGCGAAGAACGCGGCGGGCAGCGCCGGATGGATGGGGGCCGTCTCGAAGCGGACCCCGTACCCCGTCCCGTCGAGATCGGCGAAGCGATCCGCGTACCGGGCCTGGGCCGTCCCCTCCCAGGGCCGGACCGGCTCGGCGAACCGTCCCCACACGGCGGTGACCGGATGCAGACGGAGGTTCCGTCCCACCGCGCGGCCCCCGAGGCCGCTGCGCTGAAGGATGCCCGGGGTGTTCAGCGCACCCGCGGCCAGGATCACGGCTCGGCCGGCCCGCACCGTCAGCGGCCGTCCGGCCACGATGGCCTCGACGCCCACGGCCCGGCGCCCGTTCGTGACCACCCGGACGACGTCGGCGCCGACGACGAAGCGGGCGCCGGCCGCGGCGGCATCCGCCAGCCACGTCACGGTCCCCGACCGCTTGGCGCCGCGACGGCACCCCATCACGCACGCTCCGCACTGCGCATCCTGCGGACAGCCGGAGACGTTCCGGGGGATCACGTCGGTGCCAAGCCCGATGGCGCGCAGTCCCGCGTCCATGAGCTCGTCGCGCCGTGACGGGCGGCTTTCGCCCTCGGTCACGTCGATCCTCGCGAGCACAGTCTTGGTCGCCGTGTCGAAGTCCTCGCCGGTGAACACGTCGCTCCACCCGGCCACCCGGTCCCACTCCTCGCGGACGTCGCGCGGCGTGGCGAACGACGTGCAGTAGTTGATGACGGTTCCGCCCCCGAGGCACGACCCGGCCGCGAGGGCGATGCCGAGGTCGTCGGTGGAGCCGAGCGTCCCGTCCTGGTACAGGTCGCGGTGAGCGGGCCCCTCGCGGTGGGTGAAGTCCCGCTCGGCGAGGTACTGCCCCTTCTCTAGGACGACGACGTCGAGCCCGGCCTCGGCTAGGACCGCCGCGGCGACCCCGCCGCCCGCCCCCGAGCCGACCACGACGACATCGGCGTGCCACTCCCCGGCCGCCGTGAACTCGATCGGCCGGAGCGGACGAGGTTCGTCCGGCGCGGGTCCGTCGGGGCCGGGGTAGCCGATGGCATCCCACAGGGGATTGGCCTCGCCATCTTCGGTGGTGACGGCCAGGTATCCGGCCATGCGGCGCACGGCCTGGTATCCGGCGCGGACCCCGGCCAGCGGATGCGTCGCCATCCGGCGAAGGGCCCGCTCGGCGAGAGGCCGGGGAAGCGCCCGGAACGGCGTCGGGTTGGCGAACAGCGCCGAGCACACCACCGGGTTGCCGAGGAGGCGGAGGAAGCGGCGCAGGTCGCCGGCGAGCTTCCGATCCGACAGCCGCTCCACCGCCTCCGGGAAACGCTCGGCGATGCGCAGCTCGGCTGCTGTCAGGGGTCCGAGGAACCCGTGCTCCTCGGTGCCGAGCAGCGCATCGGCCGCCGCCTCGAACACGCGGGCCTCCCGCCGCGACACCGTCATGCCTGAACCATGCCACACGTGCTCAGCCGGCCGCCTGGCTGGCCTCTTCCCCCACCATGCCGACCCCCGGAATGCCGAAGGCCCGGCAACCCGAAGGCTGCCGGGCCCATCGGCCTTGCCCCGCGCGCGGTGCCCGCGTCCGCGCCCGGAGGTCTAGTCCTGCTGGCCGGCGAGCTCGACCGGTGGCGCCTCGGGGGCAGTGCCGGTCTCGAACTCGACCTCGCCGTCCTTGGCGTCGACGATGATGGCCTGCCCGGCCTGGAACTCCTTCCACAGGAGCTTCTCCGACAGCGGGTCCTCGACCATCCGCTGGATGGTCCGGCGCAGCGGCCGGGCCCCCAGAGCCGGGTCATAGCCCTTCTCGGCGAGCAGCTCCTTGGCCTCCTCGGTCAGCACGATCTCGACGTCCTTGGACTTCAGCTGCTCCCGGACCCGCCTCATCATCAGGTCGACGATGCTCTTCACGTGCTCGCGGGTCAACGAGTGGAACACGATGACCTCGTCGATCCGGTTCAGGAACTCAGGACGGAACGAGCGCTTCAGCTCCTCCATCACCTTCTCGCGCATCTGGTCGTAGGAGATGCCCTCCTCGGCCTCGGCTCGGGCGAACCCGACCGCCGACTTGGTGAGGTCCCGCGTCCCCAGGTTCGACGTCATGATGATCACGGTGTTCTTGAAGTCGACGGTGTGTCCCTGCGCGTCGGTCAGCCGCCCGTCCTCGAGGATCTGCAGCAGCGTGTTGAACACGTCGGGGTGGGCCTTCTCGATCTCGTCGAACAGCACCACGCTGAACGGCTTGCGGCGCACCGCCTCGGTGAGCTGCCCGCCCTCCTCGTAGCCGACGTAGCCCGGAGGCGAACCGATCAGCCGCGACACCGTGTGCTTCTCCATGTACTCCGACATGTCGAGCTGGATCAGGGCGTCCTCATCCCCGAACAGGAACTCGGCCAGCGTCTTGGAGAGCTCGGTCTTCCCCACGCCGGACGGCCCCAGGAAGATGAACGAGCCGCTGGGACGCTTGGGGTCCTTCAGCCCGGCCCGGGTCCGACGGATGGCCTTGGAGACGGCCTTCACGGCCTCCTCCTGGTTGACGAGGCGCTTGTGCAGCTCGTCCTCCATCCGCAGCAGCTTCTGGGTCTCCTCCTCGGTGAGCTTGTAGACAGGGATGCCCGTCCACAGCGCCAGCACCTCGGCGATCTCCTCCTCATCGACCTCGGAGAGGACATCCAGCTCGCCCGACTTCCAATCCTTCTCGCGACGGGTGCGCTCCTCGATGAGGTGGCGCTCCTCGTCGCGCAGGCTGGCCGCCCCCTCGAAGTCCTGCCCGTCGATGGCAGATTCCTTGCGCATCCGGACCTCGGCGATCTTCTCGTCGACCTCGCGGACGTCGGGCGGGGCGGTCATGCGGCGGATCCGCATCCGTGACCCGGCCTCGTCGATGAGGTCGATGGCCTTGTCCGGCAGGAACCGGTCGGAGATGTAGCGATCCGACAGGTTCGCCGCGGCCACGAGGGCCTCGTCGGTGAACGACACGCGATGGTGCGCCTCGTACCGGTCGCGCAGCCCCTTGAGGATGTCGATCGTGTGGGCCACGGTCGGCTCGCTGACGTCGATGGGCTGGAACCGGCGCTCCAGCGCGGCGTCCTTCTCGAGGTGCTTGCGGTACTCGTCGCGCGTGGTGGCACCGATCGTCTGCAGCTCGCCGCGGGCCAGCATCGGCTTGAGGATGCTCGCCGCGTCGATGGCGCCCTCGGCTGCTCCGGCGCCGACCAGCGTGTGCAGCTCGTCGATGAACAGGACGATGTCGCCGCGGCTCTTGATCTCCTTCAGCACCTTCTTGAGCCGCTCCTCGAAGTCACCGCGGTACCGGGACCCGGCCACGAGCGCACCGAGGTCGAGCGTGTAGATCTGCTTGCCCTTCAGCGTCTCCGGGACCTCGCCCTTGACGATGTCCTGGGCCAGTCCCTCAACGACGGCGGTCTTGCCGACGCCGGGCTCGCCGATGAGCACGGGGTTGTTCTTGGTCCGGCGGGACAGCACCTGCATGACCCGCTCGATCTCCTTCTCCCGGCCGATGACCGGGTCGAGCTTGCTCTCCCGGGCCAGCTGGGTCAGGTTGCGCCCGAACTGGTCGAGCACCATCGACCCCTGCGGGGCCTGCTCGCCAGGACCGGCCTCCTTCCCACCGGTGTAGCCGGACAGGAGCTGGATGACCTGCTGGCGCACGCGGTTGAGGTCGGCGCCGAGCTTCTGCAGGACCTGCGCGGCGACCCCCTCGCCCTCGCGGATGAGGCCGAGGAGGATGTGCTCGGTACCGATGTAGTTGTGGCCGAGCTGCAGCGCCTCGCGCAGCGACAGCTCGAGCACCTTCTTGGCTCGTGGGGTGAACGGGATGTGGCCGGTCGGGGCAGACTGTCCCTGGCCGATGATCTCCTCGACCTGCTGACGCACGGCCTCCAGGGAGATGCCAAGGGACTCGAGAGCCTTGGCGGCCACGCCCTCCCCCTCGTGGATGAGGCCGAGGAGGATGTGCTCGGTGCCGATGTAGTTGTGGTTCAGCATCCGAGCTTCTTCTTGCGCGAGGACGACGACCCTGCGGGCTCGATCCGTGAACCGCTCGAACATATTCAAACTCCTCGGGCCGAACGTGCCGGCCCCCTCTAGCGGCTCCGAAGATCCACGGACTCCGTCCTACCTCCGAAGCACGAACGCTCCTGGCGCCTTCCCGCGCCCGGAGCGCCTACGACCCGATGATACCACCGGGGTCTGCGACGACCTCTGAGCCGATTCCAGCGCTGCCTCCTTACCCCATCCGGCGCTTCTGCCTACCTCTTCGCCACCGGACGGGCCTTCCCTTTCTATCTTCGGCGGGGAAGGCCGCCTGGATGAGTGTTCGCCCGATTTCGACGGAAGCCCAGCGATCGGTGTTCCCGGTGGCCCGAACGGCCGATGGGGGCCTGGCCACAACGAGCCAAGCGAATCCCTCCCTTCTCGGCATTGAGGGCACGACGGGAAGGAATGACACTGCTCTCATGCAAGAGACAGGAGCTTCTCTAGAGGACGGACTCCGGCTGGCCGACGCCCTTGAGGACGAGGTCACCCAGCTCGTGGCGGGGAACCTGCTGATGCTGGGAGCCATCCAGACCCATCTCGAGGCCGGCCGGATCGATCAAGCCCGGCGGTTCATGGAGGAGGTGCGCGAAACCCAGCGCCACATCCTCGAAGGGCTCCGCCGTCTCGTCGCCCGTCTGACCGGAGGGGATCCGCTCAGCCCTTGACGGGCTGCCAGCCCTCCTCTTCCTCGCCCTCGAGCCGCTTTTTCACCGAGCCGGTGGCCTTCTTCACCTTCTCCTCGACCACGTGGAGGCTCTTCTCCGCCCCGCTCTCCACAACCTCGCGACCCCTGGTCATCACCGACTGCACCGTCGAGTTGCCGGTGAACTGCTGCCAGCCGCGCTTCAGCTCCTCGTAGCGCTCCCGTCCGGCCTTGGCCCCGAGCACGTACCCGATGCCGAACCCGACGATGAGACCGCGCTTGAACCCCATGCGCCTCCTCCTTTCGCCCGTCCCGAAGAATCTACCCACTTCGAGACGAAGCCTGCTCAGGTGACCTCGACGTCGGCGCAGCTCCACGCTCCCGAGACGGCGCGCTGCCCGGCCACGAGGTTCACCGCGCGGGGGAAGGGCCGCTCGACCTCGAGCCCGACAGGTACCAGGGGATCCCCACCGCCAGGAAGATGATGGCGAAGAGCGCCGAGAACTCCGACGCCGATGAAGGCGGCTCCGCCGATCTGAGATTCGCTCACGTTCTTCCCTCCCCGGAGTGAAAGGACCTCGTCGTACCCTCCCATCGATTGCGTACGCCGTTCTCGGCGGCTCGGCTACGATGGAGACGTGAGCGACCAACAGCGGTTCGGCGCGAACACGTGGCTCGTCGACGAGATGTATCGGCGCTACGCGGAGGATCCGTCCTCGGTCGACGATGCATGGGCCGAGTTCTTCGACGGCTACCGGCCCCGGGCGGGGGAGCCGGCACCGCCGCCGCCCGCTGCCCCCGAGCCGGCCACGACGCCGCCGGGCGGCGAGCCCCTGACGGGGGCGGCGGCGCTCCTGGCCAAGAACATGACGGCCAGCCTGGGTGTGCCCACGGCGACGTCGGCGCGGTTCATCCCGGCCCGCCTGCTGGAGGAGAACCGCCGCGTGATCAACCGCAGCCTGGGCGACCGCGGGAAGGTGTCGTTCACACACCTCGTCGGGTGGGCCGTGGTCAACGCGCTCGAGGCCGTTCCGGCCATGAAGCGCAGCTACGCCGAGGTGGACGGCCGCCCCCACCTGATCCGGCACGAGCGCACCACGCTGGGATTGGCCGTCGACGTGGAGCGCCGCGACGGGACGCGCGGGCTGCTCGTCCCCACCATCAAGGGTGCCAACGAGATGGACTTCGCCCAGTTCTGGGCGGCATACGAGGAGGTGATCCGGCGGACCCGGGCCAACCAGCTGACGCCCGACGACTTCGCCGGCACGACCGTCACGCTGACGAATCCGGGCACGGTGGGCACGCAGCTCTCCATCCCCCGGCTCATGGCGGGGCAGGGCCTGATCGTCGGCGTCGGCCGGGTCGACTACCCGAGTGAGCTCCGGGGGACCGATCCGGTCACCCTGGCCGAGCTCGGCATCGGCAAGGTCGTCGGGATGACCAGCACCTACGACCACCGCGTCATCCAGGGAGCGGAGTCGGGCGAGTTCCTGGCCGCGGTGGAGCGGCTCCTGCTCGGCGAGGACGACTTCTACGACGACGTCTTCGCCAGCCTCGACGTCCCCAACGAGCCGGTCCGCTGGACCGAGGATCACGCCACCACCGCCACCCCCGGCGAGGTCACGACGGACGACGTGGAACGGCAGGCCCGGGTGCTCCGCCTCGTCAACATGTACCGGGTTCGCGGCCACCTCATCGCCGACGTCAACCCGCTGGGCCACGACGATGTGCTGGCCCATCCCGAGCTCGACCTCGAGTACCACGGGCTCTCGGTGTGGGACCTCGATCGTCGATTCTTCATGGATCCCGGGGAGGAGGCCGCGCCGCTGCGCGACATCCTCGACCGGCTGCGAGCCGCGTACTCCGGCACGGCGGCCATCGAGTACATGCACATCCAGGACCCGGGCGAGAAGCAGTGGCTGCGGTCCCGCGTCGAGGGACCGTCGCGCGATCTCACGCCGGAGGATCAGCGGTACCTCCTCGAGCGGCTGAACGCCGCCGAGGCGTTCGAGCGGTTCCTGCACACGAAGTACGTGGGCCACAAGCGCTATGGCCTGGAGGGGGCGGAGAGCCTCATCCCCATGCTCGACACGCTGCTGGAAACGGCCGCCGGCATGGGGACGAAGCGGGTCGTCATCGGCATGGCCCACCGCGGACGGCTGAACGTGCTGGCCAACATCGTCGGCAAGAGCTACCAGCGAATATTCCGAGAGTTCGAGGGCGACATCGATCCCGAGTCGATCCACGGTTCGGGCGACGTGCAGTACCACGTCGGCACGGCCGGCAAGTACACGACTCGCGCCGGACAGACCGTCGACGTCGAGGTGGTCTCCAACCCGAGCCATCTCGAGGCCGTCGACCCCGTCGTCGAGGGCGTGGCCCGGGCGGCACAGGTCCGGATGAGCGACGAGGAGCGAACAGGCGTCGTCCCGGTGACCCTGCACGGTGACGCGGCGTTCGCCGGGGAGGGAGTGGTGGCCGAGACGCTGGGGATGAGCCAGCTGCCCGGGTTCCGCACCGGCGGCACCGTGCACGTCGTCATCAACAACCAGCTCGGGTTCACCACCCCGCCGTCGGCGGCGCGGTCCAGCACCTACGCGACCGACGTCGCCAAGATGGTGCAGGCACCCATCCTCCATGTGAACGGCGACGACCCCGAGGCGTGCGTGTGGGCCATGGGGCTGGCGTTCGCGTACCGGCAGACTTTCCACAAGGACGTCGTGGTCGATCTGGTCTGCTACCGGCGATACGGACACAACGAGGCCGACGATCCGAGCTACACGCAGCCGCTGATGTACCGGACGATCGAGGAGAAGCGTCCCGTCCGGAAGCTGTACGTGGAGCGCCTCATGAACCGCGGCGACATCTCGCTGGAGGAGGCCGAGGCGGCCCTGAAGGACTACCGGGACCGCCTGGAGCAGGCCTTCGACGAGGTGCAGGAGACGCACCCGCCCGAGCCATCGGACGTGCCGTACGGACGGACCACCGGGGTCCTCCCCCCGGTCGAGACCGGGGTCGATCGGGCCACGCTCGACCGCATCCTGCACGCCGTGACGAGCTGGCCCGATGGCTTCACGCCGCATCCCAAGCTGGCCGGGCAGCTCGAGAAGCGGCGTGCCCTGCTCGACAACGATCAGGTGGATTGGTCCCTAGCCGAGGCGTTGGCGTTCGGCTCGCTGGTCCTGGAGGGCGAGCCGGTCCGGCTGTCGGGACAGGACTCCCGTCGCGGCACGTTCAGCCAGCGGCACGCCGTTCTCGTCGACCACGAGACCGGGCGGGAGCACTATCCGCTGGCCGCGCTCTCCGAGGGGCAGGCGGAGTTCCGGATCTACGACAGCCCGTTGAACGAGTTCGCCGCGCTCGGGTTCGAATACGGCTACTCCGTCGAGCTAAAGGACGGGCTGGTGCTCTGGGAGGCGCAGTTCGGCGACTTCGTGAACGAGGCCCAGGTGATCATCGATCAGTTCCTGGTTGCCGGGGAGGACAAGTGGGGACAGACCAGCGGGCTCGTCGTCCTGCTGCCCCACGGGTTGGAGGGACAGGGACCGGAGCATTCCAGCGGCCGGTTGGAGCGGTTCCTGACCCTGTCGGCCCGGGACAACATCCAGGTGGCCGTGCCGACCACGCCGGCGCAGTTCTTCCACCTGCTCCGCCGGCAGGCCCATCGCGAGGTGCGCAAGCCACTGATCGTGTTCACGCCCAAATCGTTCCTGCGCCTCCCCGCGGCGCGGAGCCGCACCGAAGAGCTCACCGGCGGCCACTTCCAAGAGGTGCTCGCCGACGGGCCGGACGATGCCACCGCGGCGATCCTGTGTGCCGGCAAGGTCTACTACGACCTGGCCGAGGCCCGGGAGCGGCATCCGAACGTGGCCGTGCTCCGGGTGGAGCAGCTGGCTCCGTTCCCCGATCGCCAGCTCCTCGACGCGCTGGCCGCCCTGCCCGGGCTGCGGGAGGTGCGCTGGGTCCAGGAGGAGCCCCGCAACATGGGTGCGTACGCGTACGTGCACGCGCGGCTCCACGCCGCGTTGCCCGACGATGTCACCTTCAGCCACGCCGCCCGGGCCGAGAACGGGGCCCCGTCGACGGGGAGCCACAACATCCACGCCCGCGAGCAGGAGCAGCTCCTCGCCGACGCCTTCGACGGGCTCGCGACCTAACCCAGCGGCGTCGTCGTGGGCGCCGGGACCGGCTCTCCCTCGAGCAGGGTCTCGATGAGCGCCCGGCGGACCTGCAGGTCCCTCGTCTCCGGGTTGAGCAGCACCGTGTCGACGGCGAGCAACCTGGGTGGGTCGCCGTCGAAGTACAGGATCTCCGCCGACAGCGGCGTGGCCCGCCCCTCCGAATAGGGATCGAAGCCACCCCCTCCCGTCGTCCCGGTCCGCAGGAAGATCGTGCCATCGATGACGCGGGCGCCGGGCCGGTGGAAGTGACCACTGATGATGAGCGGCACCCGACCCGACAGCGGCACGCCCTGGCGGTCGTCGTGAACGGCGACGACGTCGGGTGGCGCGTCCAGGCCTGCCAGCTGCTCGGCCATCTGACGGCCCCGTCGCTCCAGCAGCGCGGCCCGCCGGGCGTCGGTGGCCCGGTTGGGGTTGGCCGGTGTCAGCTCGGGGTCGGCGGCGCCGAACACCCGCAGGCCGGCGACCTCCTGCAGCTCGCGATCGAGCACGACGACGTTCCTCCACCGCTTCATCCGGGCCACCGTCCCCGGAGAATCGTGGTTGCCGCGGACGAAGACGTACGGCACGCCGAACCCGGGGATGCGATCGATGATGGCCCGCTCGAGCGGGGTGTTGAACGAGGTGATGTCGCCGGTGTCGACCACCACGTCCACCTCGAACGAGGCGGCCAGCTGCCGGGCCAGATCCATCCCCACCGGAGAGGCGTGGAGATCACCGACATGCAGGGCGGCGATCCGGCTCGCCGACGGCGGCTGCTCGGCGACGACGCCGTACGCGCGGACCGCCCCGGAGACGAGCCGACCCAGCTCGGCCCGGAAGGCGTCGAAACGATCCGAGGCTCCGCGGATCGGTCCGAGGAACCGGGGGGCCAACGTCAGCGATCCTGTGTAGGTGGGCTGCAGGAACGCATCGGTGCTGAACGTCGCCCGGGCCAGGCCGGCGGTGGCGCCGAGGATGAGGAACCCGGCCAGCGCCGCGCCGACGACCGGACGCCATCGCACGCGGAACAGGAGCACACCGAGGATCATGCCGCCGGCGGCCGCGATGACCAGGGCTCGTGCCGCGTGCCGCGCCACCGCGTCTCGCGCCGCTCCCTCGACCAGCTCGACCAGGCCCGTCGACCCCCGTTCGTCGATGGCATCGAACACCTCTGGGGCTCGGACCTCCTCGAGCGTGGCGGTGAGCCGCAGCGGTGCGGCGTGGCTGTCGGCGAGGATGCGGCCGAACGGCGGGAGGTGGATCTCGGTCACCCCGTCGCCGGGACGGGCGTAGAGCTCCACCTCGAACGGGCCGAGTCGATACCCGAGCGGACCGGCCACGAGGAGCGCGACCCATGCCCCGATGATCCCCACCACCGCGACACGGGCGTACGGGGCGACGGCGTCGAGGAGCCGGCGCACGCCGTTCACTGTACCCGCGCCCGTCAGTGCAGCGGGTCGCTCGGGCCGGAGGTGATGCCGTAGCGGGACCGTCGGTACTTCGGGCTGGGCCGCGGCTGCCGCCACGTGGGGAAGAAGACCCGCTTGTCCCCATCGAGGACCACGGTCCGCTCGCCGTCGTACGTGAACGTTCGCATCAGGGGACGCCACCGCGGCGGATCCACCACCCACGGCTCGGCCTCTTCGCCGGGGCCGGCCGCCGTGAACAGGCCGAGCTGGCTGTCATCGATGAACATGTGGTCGTCGGGACCGAGCCGGACGGGCAGCGACGAGAACACCATCCCGGTGGGGGAGCGCTCCAGCGCGGTGACCAGGCGCCGGCCCCGGGCGCCGTCGGCCGCCGCGGCGGCCAGGGCGCGGATGGCGTCGTACCCCTCCTGGGCGAAGCCGGCCGGCTGCTCCCCGAGGAGCTCACGGAACGCGGCGACCCGTCCGATCGGCTCGGCCCATCCCGCCCACGTGTACGGGTACGGCGCGACCGTGCCGGGCGGGACCCCCTCGCCGACGCCGGGCGAAAGCGCCTCGGACGAAAGGGCCAGCCTGGGATCCCCGTCCAGTCGCTCGGCCAGGGTCCGCGCTCCCCCGGCGGACCCCAGGAACAGCACGGCGTCTGCGCGCCGGGCTTGGCGGGGCAACCCTTCGGCCAGCGGGAGGACAGCGTCGGGCGTCGCCCTCTCCTCGGCCAGGCCCTCAACGATGGCCCGGCGCTGCGATCGCCCGGCCGGCCCCGGTTCGATCACGGCGACGATCCGCTCGGCCCGGCGATCGACGACCAGATACCGGGCCAGGACACGAGCCTGCCAGAGGAGCGGCACGCCGGTCATGAACACCTCGCGGTACAGGCGGCGGGTCGTGTACAGATCGCCCCCCAGGAGCACGACCGGGGTCCCGGCGGCCTGCACGTCGGCGCGAGCCTCGGCGACGGCCTGGGCCGGACCGACCACGAGCATGGCCAGCGGCTCCGAGCCCAGCGCCTCGGCCAGCAGGGGTCGAACCCGTTTCGGATCGCCGTCGTCGTCGTGGACCCGCAGGACGAGCCGAGCCCCGTCGACCCCACCGTCGGCGTTGATCTCGTCGACGGCCAGCTCGAGCCCGGTCAAATATGTCGCATCGGTCTCGCTGCTCGGCCCGGACGTCGAGGCGATCACCGACACCACGAGCTGCGCGTCCGCCGAGCCGGGCGGTTCCTCGGGAAGGGGAGCCGGGGACGGCTCCGTGCACCCGGCCAGCAGGACCGCGGCGGCGACGGCCAGGCGACTGAGCGCCGTCACGCCTCCGGGCGCAGGGTGGGGAAGAGGATGACCTCGCGCAGGCTGGGGGCGTCGGTGAGGATCATCAGCAGCCGGTCCACACCGAGGCCCATCCCGCCGGCGGGCGGCATGCCGTGCTCCAGAGCGACCAGGAACTCCTCGTCGAAGGGATGGGTCTCCTCTTCTCCGGCCGCTTTCTGCTCGCGCTGGAGCTCGAACCGACGGCGCTGCTCGTCGGGATCGTTCAGCTCGGAGTAGGCCGGGGCGAGCTCCAGCCCGCCCATGATGAGATCGAAGTGCTCCGTGAGGCGCGGGTCGTGGCGGTGCGTGCGGGCCAGGGGCGACACCTCGCGGGGAAAGTCCTTCACGAACGTCGGCTGGACGAGCGACTCCTCGACGAGCTTCTCGAACAGCTCCAGCACGAGCTTCCCCGCCCCCCACGTCTCGTGGTACAGCACGGCGTGCTGGTCGCACGCGGCGCGGAGCTCATCGAGTGGCATGTCGAGCGACAGCTCGCGGCCGGTGGCCTCCGAGGCCAGCTCGACCAGGGTGGCCCGACGCCACGGACGCTCGAGGTCGACGGTGTGTTCGCGCCACGTGAACGACAGCGAGCCGTTGACGGCCTCAGCGGTCGTCTTCACCAGCCCCTCGACGAGCTCCATCATGTCCTCGTAGGTCCCGAACGCCTGGTACGCCTCGAGCATCGTGAACTCCGGGTTGTACTTCGGGGAGATCCCCTCGTTGCGGAAGTTGCGGCCGATCTCGTACACGCGCTCCATGCCGCCCACCAGCAGTCGCTTCAGGAAGAGCTCGGGGGCGATGCGCATGTATAGGGGGATGCCCAGAGCCTCGTGCTGGGTCACGAACGGACGGGCCAGGCCGCCGCCCGGGACCACCTGCAGGATCGGCGTCTCCACCTCGAGGAAGCCCCGCTCGTCCAGGTGGGACCGTAGCGCGGTCAGCATCCGGGCCTTGGCCCGGGCCCGCTCCCGCACCTCCGGGTTGGTGGCCAGATCGAGGTAGCGCTGACGAAGACGCAGCTCGACGTCCTTCAGCCCGTGCCACTTCTCGGGCATGGGCCGCAGCGACTTGGCCAGGACCGTGAGCGCCGCGGCCCGGACCGAGAGCTCACCGCGCTTCGTGCGGACCACATCTCCCTCGACGCCGACCCAGTCGCCGACGTCGAGGTCGTCCAGGAGCGCCCACCCGTCGTCGCCGAGGGCGTCCCGTTCCAGCATCAGCTGCACGTCGCCGGAGACGTCGCGCAGGACGGCGAACCACAGCTTGCCGAGCCGTCGCAGGCCGACGAGGCGTCCGGCCACGCGGGCCACGGCCCCGGCCGACTCCCCGGCGCCGAGCCCCTCGTGCTTCTCGTGGAGGTCGGCGGCCAGGGCGTCGCGGTCGAACCGCAGGGCGAAGGGCTCGACGCCGGAGCCGCGCAGTCGCTCCAGCTTCTGGCGTCGCGCCGCCAGGACGTCCTCGGGACGCCCGCCGTCTTCGGCCTCGGTCACGAGGCGGCGTTCCTCTCGTAAACCAGACGCAGGCCCTCCAGCGTCAGCCACGGCTCGTGGTGGTCGATGGTCGTGCACTCGCCGATGACGGTCGGGGCCAGTCCGCCGGTGGCGACGACGGTCGGGTCGCCGAGGTCCTTGGCCATGCGCTCGACCATGCCGTCGACGAGCGCCGCGTAGCCATAGATCAGGCCCGACTGCACGCTCTCCACGGTGTTCTTGCCGATGACGGCCTTGGGCGGGACGAGCTCGACGCGGGGCAACCGAGCCGTCTCCTGGTACAGGGCCCGGGCCGAGATCTGCAACCCGGGGGCGATCACCCCACCGACGTACTCGCCGGCCTCGGAGACGGCGTCGAACGTGGTCGCGGTCCCGAAGTCGACGACGATGGCCGGACCCCCGAACTTGGCGTGGGCGGCCAGCGCGTTGACGACGCGGTCGGCCCCGACCTCCTTGGGGTTGTCGGTGAGCACCGAGACGCCGGTCTTTACCCCCGGCTCGACGATCACGGCCGGGAACCGGAAGTACTGGCTCACCATCTCGCGGAGGGACTGCGTGGCCTGGGGAACCACGCTGGAGATGACCACGCCGGTGACGTTTCGGTCGAACGAGAGGTCCTGATGCTCGAGCAGGCCGCCGAACAGGAGGGCCAGCTCGTCGGCGGTGCGATCGGGCACGGTGGACAGGCGCCAGTGCCACGCCAGCTCCCCCTCGCGGAAGACCCCCAGCACGGTCTCGGTGTTCCCGACGTCCACGGCGAGCAGCATCGCTACGGATTCTCCGCCATCACGGGGACCAGGGCCATCGTGTCGATCAGCCGCGTCTTCCCGATCCACGCGGCCACGACCGAGCGCGATGGGCTCATCGGATCGACGGTCTCGAGCTCGAGGAAGGTTCCCTCGTCGACGATCGTTGCGTAGTCCAGCCTGGCCAGCGGCTCCGTCTCGATCTCCACCTCCATGGCCCCGCGCATCGCCGCAGCATCGCGCTCACCCTTCTCCACCATCTCCGCGGGGAGGGCCAGCGCCCGGTGCAGGCACGTGGCCGCCCGTCGCTCCTCGGAGGAGAGGTAGCGGTTCCGCGACGACAGGGCCAGCCCGTCGGGTTCGCGGACCGTCGGCACACGCCACAGATACACGGGCATGTCCAGATCGCGCATCATCCGGGCGACCAGGAACACCTGCTGGGCGTCCTTCTCCCCGAAGTAGGCCTCGCACCTCCCGGTGAGGCCGAACAGCTTGGCCACGACCGTGCAGACCCCGCGGAAGTGCCCGGGACGCGTGGCGCCCTCCAGGATGTCCCCGACCGGTCCCGGATCGACGGTGACGTGTGGCTCCCCCGGATACATCTCCTCGGGCTCCGGGGCGAACACCACCTCGACTCCCTCCTCGGTACAGACGGCCACGTCGCGATCGAGGTCGCGCGGGTACGTCTCGAAGTCCTCGCCCTCGCCGAACTGGAGCGGGTTCACGAAGATCGAGACCACGACGAACCCGTTCCGCTGCCGGGCCTCGCGGATCAGCGCCCGATGCCCGTCGTGCAGCGCACCCATCGTGGGCACCAGGCCGACCGTGGCGCCGCGACCGCGGGCCTGGTCGCAGGCATCGACGAGCGCCTCGCGCTCCTCGATCACCTCCATCGCGCCAGCACCTCCTCGACGCGGGCCCGGGCGGCGTGATCGAGGCGTCCGCCGGCCTCGGCGATGTCCAGGGC
>DASQUI010000072.1:0-3699 GCA_035641375.1 Actinomycetota bacterium | reverse complement strand
ATCCTACCGATTAGGGCCAGCGCGCGCCGCGACATCTGCTACCCTCCCGGGGATTTGGCGCAGCGGAAGCACTCACAATCCCGGTTCAGCTGGTGGCTGGTCGCCGTCCCCATCGCCCTGGCGGCAGCGGCAGTCATCCTGTTCGCGCTGCGCGACGAGAAGGCCCCCACCAAGGCGCAACCGAAGCCGAGCCCCGAGCCGGCGTTCGAGTTCACCGACGTGGAGTCGTCGTTCGTCTCCGTCGGAGTCAAGCTGAAGAAGGTCAAGCTCGATGTCCGGGAGGAGTCCGCCGCCGGTGTGGCCGCGGTGGTGTCGGCCTTCTACGACGGGGGCTTCGTCGCCCAGGGGAAGTGGGGCGACGGGACATTCCCCAGCGTCATGGAGCAGTTCGAGGAGCGCGCCGTCGCGAAGGCGGCCGACGACCTGACCGAGTTGACGCTCGGCCCGGAGTCGGCTCGTCTGTCCAAGGTCACCCCGGGCGATAGCTCGCTGGAGGTCTCGGTGCTGTTCTCCGGGCAGAAGCGGCCGGTCGCGGCCGTGGCCCGGGCCGATTTCGAGGGGGAGGGTGTCCTGAAGGACGGGGGGACACTGCTCATCGCCCACGAGGGCGTGTACTTCCTCCGGCTCGTCGAGAAGGCGTGGAAGATCGTCGCCTGGCAGGTCGACGGCAACCTGGACACGGACGCCGGCCTCGCCGAGCCAACGCCCACGGAGACGCCTTCGTGAAGCGTCTCCTCCGCGCCGCCCCCGCCCTCGCCGTCGCCGCGCTGCTCGCCGCCAACGCCGGAGCGGGCCTCCTTCGACCGCGGGCCGCCGCACAGACGCCCGGCGCCGAGATCCACCGCGTGCAGGAGGCGACGTTCACGCCCGGCCGCGACAGGAAGCGCCCCATCGTGATCCTGGCGCTGGGGAGCGACGCCCGCCCCGGCGAGCCCGTCAACCGTCTGCGATCGGACTCGATCCACATCGTGGCCATCAACCCGAGCAAGGGGGGCGGTACCATCATCGGCTTCCCACGCGACTCGTACGTCACGATCCCCGGCCGCGGTCAGGCCCGCATCAACGAGGCCATGTTCTACGGGGGGCCCCAGCTCACCGTGAAGACCGTGGAGAGCATCACCAAGATCCCCATCGACTACTACGTGCTGACCTCGTTCCCCGGCCTCATCAAGATCGTGCGGGGGATCGGCGGCGTGCCCATCGAGATCAAGTACCGGATGGAGGACGAAGCCTCGGGCACCGACTTCAAGCGGGGGAAGAAGAAGCTGAGCGGCCCTCAGGCGCTGGCGTTCACCCGCGACCGCCACAGCGCACCGGGCGGCGACTTCGGGCGGTCCGAGAACCAGGGACGGCTGATGGTCGCGGCGCTGAAGAAGCTGGGAAAGGAATTCCGCAAGCACCCGGGCGTCATCCTCCGGTGGATCCGCGTGGGCATGGAGAACATTCAATCCGACCTGGGCCTTGGCGAGGTGTTCGCCCTGATGACGACGGCCACACAGATCAAGGCCAGCAAGGTCAAGAACGTGGTGGTTCCCGGAGGCACCGGGGACGTCGGTGGGGCCAGCGTCGTGTTCATCTCCGGCGGCGCTCAACCGATCTACGACGACGTCCGCGACGACGGCTTGCTGAACCGGTCCTAGGTCCTCCAGAACGTGCCGGCCGACGTCACCTGCCTCGTCACGTTTCGGCGCGGGCCCGGCGGCTGCGGAACACGTATCGCAGCGATTCCAACAGACCGCGCCGGGCGTCGCCGCTGACCACGAGAACGACCACGGTCAACACGAGGTAGGCGATGGCGAAACCGTAGCGCACCGCCGACGAGGCGAACCCGAACTGTCCCAGGAACAGCACCAGGAGAAGCGCCGCCTCCCACCGCGTGATCGATAGGCTGGCGATCACTGCCACCGCAAAGAGCGACTGCGCCGCGGTGAGGAAGACCTCCTCGACCTGGGTGGCGTCCATCCGCATCGGGTTGAGGAAGCCTTCCCCCCCACCGCCGGCCAGCGCGAACACGAGCGGAAGCGTCCCCACGAGTAGCGTCCACTGGTTGACCTTCGACGAGATGAGCGTGCCCAGCCCCGCCTGAGCCTTGAGACGCAGCGTGAACAGGACGGCGATGATCATCTCCGGGGACTCCGAGGCCAGCGGGGCGATCCACTGGATGAGGAAGAACTTGGAGATCCCGAACTCGCTCCCGATCTCCTTGAGGCTCTCCACGAACGGCTCGGCGACCATGAGGATGACCGTCGCCGAGAACACGAACATCAGGAACGTGACCAGGCGGCGCGTCCTCGTCGGCAGCACCCCGATGGCCGCCGCCGCGCCGATCAGCTCGGGGTGCTCCACCTCCTCCTTGGCGGCTCGGAGCATGTACGCGGTGAACAGCGCCCCCAAGACGGCCAGGTCGAGGAGGGAGAGCTGGCCGCGGAGCGGGATCGTGAACGCCCACAGCGTGGCCAGGAGCAGGAAGCCGACATCGGTGCGCTGCTCCCTGCGGAGCACCGCCTCCCGCTTCTTCGTCTTCAGCCACCAGATCAGGACGACCGTGGCCCACCCCAGCCCGATCAGCAGCCGGTTGGCCCCGGTCATGTTGGCCACGGCGAGGTGGCGAGACTCGGCGTCCCCCTGCCCAGCCCGGAACGCCAGGACGAAATCGACCGCGTACTCGGGCAGCACCGCGATGAGCGCAAGGACAGCGATGGCTAGGGTCTGCGAGATATCGAGCTGGGCCACCTCGGCGGCCCACGACAGCAGGAACGCCGCCCCGAAGATGGCCACGCCGTAGGCCACGGCCTCGACTCCGATAGGAACGTGGACCACGTCGAACCGGATCAGCAGGCCGGGGACGGTGGCGGCGACGGTCAGCGGAAGGGTGACCCGGTACGCGCGGTGATGGGCGAGCTCGAGGTGGGGCTGATCCACGACGCGCGAAAGCATACCCAGGACAAGAGCGCCCAACGAATCGTGAGAACATCGCGCCGATGGACGCCCTCGCGTTCCTGGAATCGCTCCGCGACGAGATGGAGCTCGACGAGCGTCTCGTCCACGTCCAGCGCATCCCCGCTCGCGAACCCGACCACCAGCCGCTGCCGGACCTCCCCGATCCATTGCCGGCACGGCTGAGCCATCTGGGCATCCAGGGTCTCCACCCCCACCAGCGCGACGGGCTGGCCCACCTTGCCGCGGGACGCAACACGGTGATCGCCACCGGGACGGCCAGCGGCAAGACGCTCGTGTACAACCTGGAATTCGCCCGGCGGGTGCTGGCCGAGCCGAGCAGCACCGCCCTCTACCTGTTTCCAACCAAGGCGCTGGCCCGGGACCAGCTCCGGCAGCTCCGCGACCTCCGCCTGCCCCAGCTGAAGCCGGCCGTGTACGACGGCGATACGCCCAAGCAGGAGCGCCCCCTGATCCGCCGGACGGCCAACCTCATCCTCACCAACCCCGACATGCTCCATGCCTCGATCCTGCCCGGGCACGCCCGATGGGCGGACTTCCTGTTCCGACTGTCGCTGGTCGTCGTGGACGAGGCCCACGTGGCTCGGGGCGTGTTCGGCTCGCACGTGTCGATGGTGCTGCGGAGGCTCCGCCGCCTGGTGGCGCACTACGGCGGCGATCCTCGGTTCGTGCTGGCCTCGGCGACGATCGGCAACCCGTCCGAGCTGGCCGAGCGGCTGGTGGGCCTGGCGTTCGACGAGG
>DASQUI010000071.1:0-2623 GCA_035641375.1 Actinomycetota bacterium | reverse complement strand
ACCAGGTCGACGGCCGCGGCCACCGAGCGGTCCTTGTAACTAGCGAATTCCACTTGACTCCTTACCCCTGGGTCCACTATAGTAACGACCGAAGATGATTTTGCACCTTAGCAGGCAGGACGTCAAGGGGAGAGAGACCTCTCCACCGGAGAGAAAGGAGGAGAGCATGGCCTGGGTCGTGATCCTTGCCTTTGCCGTGGTCGCCTTCCTCGCGGTGACCGCTGGAGCGGACACCAGCGACGGGGACGACTGGGCCACCCACCCCCGCCTATAGATCAGTCCGTGATCCAGGGCTCGAGCTCGATGCCGAGCCCGTCGGCGATGCGGTTGGCGTAGGCGTAGTAGGCCACCACCTCGCAGATGTGCAGGACGTCGGTGTCGGAGAAGCCCGCCGCACGGACGGCATCGACGTCCTCGGAGGTCATGGACCCCGGCGTGCGGGTCAGCTTGTCCGCATAGGTCAGCATCGCCGCCCGTCGCTCGTCCAGACCGGCGTTCCGCCAGTCCCGTTCGATCCGTTCGGCCAGGGCGTCGTCCTTCAGCAGCCGGCGCAGACCGCGCCGGTGATGGGTGATTCAGTAGTGGCAGTCGTTGAGGCCGCTGACCACGAGAGCCAGGATCTCCCGCTCCACCTTGCGCAGGGTGGCCGTGCCCGTCATGACCTCGCGGTACAGCACGTCGTGGGCGTGGAGGCCTTCGGGATGCAGTGAGTGGACGGCCATGATGTGGTCCACGCGCCCCCACGCCGGATCGCGGGTCTGCTCGTACAGCTCGGCGACCCTGCCTTCCGCCTCCTCCTCCGGGATCATCGGGATCCACGCCATGGCTCCTCCCCGCTCGGGTACGCCCAGTATGCGGCGTTCCCGCCCACGCGGCTCGACGTCGGCTACGATGCGTGCGTCGCAGTTCGCGAGGAGGGAGCAAGCATGGAGATGGAGAAGCCCACCGGGGCCAAGAAGGATCGGAGCGCGTTCGTCACGCTGCCGGTCATGGAGGAGAAGGGATTCGTCGTCCTCAAGCCGTACGAGGGAGCGATGCCCCAGGCCAACGAGTGGGAGCCGCTCGAGTACGTTGACTGGAAGTCCGGCGGCGACACCAACTTCGCCATCCTCGCCTCGGCCAACGGCGACCACGACCCCCGCGGGTTCTGGGAGCACGGGAAGCCGGACAAGGACGGGGTGTGGGTCCAGGACAACATCGAGAAGTCGCCCACCGTCAAGAAGTGGGTCGAGACGTGCGGGGCCAACTTCGGCCGCGTCCGCATCATCAAGCTGGAGCCGGGGACGCTCGAGAGCGCGATGCGCAGCATGCACCCCGACGACAACAACCGGATCACCGAGGAGGGGACCGGCTGGGTCGTCCGGGCCTGGCTCCAGCTCACCGACAACCCCGACTCGTACATGATCGTGCGCGACGATCCCGACGACCCCTCTACCGAGTCGCGGATCCCGCTGCCCCGCGGGGCGCAGTTCGTGGTCGACTCCGAGCGGCTGCACCACGTGGTGTGGCACGACAACGAGAAGTACGACGAGCCGCGGTACGCGGTGATCGCCTCGTACGAGAGCGGTCCCGAGCTCCAGAGCTGGATCGACTCACAGCTCCCGTAGCCGAGCGCAGACAGACAGAAGGGGGCGGTCGGGCAACCGCCCCCTTCGTGCTTCTCAGAGTTCCCTAGGTGCAGGATACGGACGGTGTGTTCCCGGCGGAGGTGCAGGTTCCGCCGGAGCCCGCCGAGATCGTCACGGAGCCGGCGGAGAAGGTGTTGCCGGTTGCCGTCGTCGTGCCCGCCGTCCCCGTCTCGATGTGGATCCCGCCCGGCGTCGAGAGCGTCGAGTTCGTCACCGTGGCCGAGCCCCCCGTCCCGGCGACCGACGCCAGCACCGACAGCGAGAACGAGGAGCTCGAGGTCGCCTCGAGCGTCGAGTTCTGCACCAGCGCGGTCCCCAGGTTCGCCGCGATCGAGCCGCTCACCTCGACGGTCTCGCCGATGATGACGCTGTCGATCACGGAGACGCTGGTGCGGTTCTCGTTGCGTCCGGGCTCCCCGCCGCCGGCGCAGCACCCCGTGGCCAGCTGAACGGCCCCGCCCAGATCGATCGTCGAGCCGGTCACGTTCAGCGCCGACTTGATCTGAGAGTCGGCCACGATCAGCATCTCGGTGTCGCTGGTCAGCGTGGCGTTCTCGAACGTGAGCACGGCGCCGGGGCGCATCGTGATGAAGCAGTCGGCAGTGAGCTCGCCGGTCCCGCCGGTGACGGTCATCCGTCCGGCCACGGTGAGCGGCCCCGAGCTGCACAGCGTGGCGAACTCGCTCGACGTGATGGGTGGTGCCGCCGCTGCCGGCCCGGCCTGGAGGATGCCGAGCAGGGCAGCTCCCAGGGTGAAGGCGATCGTCTTCCTCATGTTTCACTCCCTCCCGTTGGATACGTAGTGCAGAATCTGTACGACCATACCCCTTTCGTCAAGCCTGCTGTGCAACCCTGGCAGGGGCCGCCTCTCGTTTTCCGCCTTCCGGAGCCCTTCGGATAGGCTAGAGGTCGGCATGGCCGACACCGAAGAGCGCTCCGCGTACACGCAGATGGGCGAGCAGTGGCTCGTCCGGGGCGGTGGTGTCGACATCATC
>DASQUI010000070.1:0-8809 GCA_035641375.1 Actinomycetota bacterium | reverse complement strand
CGCCGCCCCTCAGGAACGGCGACGGGCGGTATGGAGCTGAAGCGTTCCCGCCACGCCCTTCAGCTCGACGGGACCGATCTCCTCGAACGACACGGGTGTCCCTTCCGCCGCCTCCACGACCTCCTGGCTCACCACCACCTCCCCGGGCCGTGCGTAATCCGCGATCCTCGCCGCCAGGTTGACCGTACGGCCGAAGTAGTCACCGTCCTGGAAGACCACAGGCCCTGCGTGGAGTCCGACATGGGCAGGCGGCAGGTCGCGGCCCGCGGCGCCCTCGACCATCTCGAGGGCGGAGAGCACCGAACCACCGGGTTCGCGGAAATAGAACATCACCCCGTCGCCGAGCCACTTCACCGGTCGGCCCCCATGTTCCTGGGAGGACCGTCGGACCAGGCGCGCGAGCTTCGCCGCCAGATCCGCGGCGGCTTCATCGCCACGCTCCTCGGTCAGCCGGGTGTATCCGGTGACGTCGAGGAAGCAGATCGCCGGCGGACGGTGCAGCCGGCTGTACAGACCGGCCCGCTCCAATGCGCCCTCGACGCCCTCGGCGAACCCTTGTCTCCAGGCGTGTTCCTGCTGGCCGTGGTAGATGGCGAAGAGGGCCTGCTCGCGGAGGGGGGCCATACGGGACCCGAGGTCCGCTTGGGCCTCCATCATCTCGCCTTCCGTCATGCCCGCCTGGAGAAGGGGCTCTGCGACCTCCGTCTTCCAAAAATCCGTCTCGGTCTCGGCGATCCGGCGCAGATTCTCCGCGTCGACCCGGAGCCACCGCTCGATGGCCGCCGGACGGAAGCCTTTCGAGAGCTGAAGCTCGATGGCCGGCACGACCGAGAGCTCGTCTTCGCGGACGAGATCCTCGGGCCCAGGCTCCGCGAAGCCGACCGCCTCTCGGACCACCTTCAGGAGGTCCATGGGGATCTCCGTCCTCTCGCTCAGTTCGTGGAACGTGATGTTGCTGAGTCCGGGGAACCGATCGAAGGCGGCCACATCCATGAAGGAGAGGGAGAGGGATCCATCCCGGACGGCAGCGGCCATCCCATCGAGGGGGACCCCGGTCCGTTCCAAGCCCTGCACCCACCGAGCCCTGAGCACGTCTCCCGGGGAGAACCCGTCTGGGGTGCCAGGCGTCAGGATCCCGAGCTCGACCAACCGGTCGACATAGTCAGCGTCGACCCCGGCCCGCTGCGCAACCTCATTCCTGGAGTACTGACTCACGTCGTCGCCATCGGTCTGCCGGCCGCCCGTCGGTGCTGACGTTCCATTCCATTACACCTTAATCGGCGCGCCAGGGAGCCGATGGCCGGAGCGGTTCGCGCACCGATAGTCGGGACCACAATGCCACCCGTAGAATGACGGCATGCCCACATTCGAGGAACTCGACGCGCTGTCAACCAAGGAGCTTCACGATCGAGCCTTCGGGGTGGCTCGGCGCCGGCTCGACGTCACCTTCTTCTGGAACCTGATGGAGGCCGCCCCGGCGGCGGAGTCGGCGGCCGGTCACCGGGAGGAGGCCGAGGCCGACGTGCTCAGCTTCTCCGAGCGCGTGGCCGACGTCGTCAACCCCGACACCGCCGAGGAGGCCGACGCGTTCCGGCCGATGTACATCGAGTACCTGATCGAGCACGGCGAGTAACTGCCGTCGCGCAATGCCGCTGGTGGTTTCGCTCGCTTCGCCTTCGGGTAGGGCGGCGGCATGCGACTCATCGACTGGACGCTCCGCCTCAACCGTGAGGATGGCGCGATTGGGGTGCTGCTGATCGGCATCATCATCGGCATCGCTCTGGTGATCTTCGGGATCATCAAGTTTCTGATCCCCGGCGACTAGCGCGGGCTGGGCGCCGCCGGCACGTCGGACACCATCGCGTCCGAGCCGTCGAGCGGCTGCAGGACCCCGGATCCTTCCCGCCGCGCCACGAGCATTGATTGCGCGGCCGGCATCTGGCTGGCCCCTCCCTCCCGGCGTGCAGGCCCTGACCGGTCGGCGCCCAGTTCTTCCTTGGCTCGCTGCAGGATGACGGTCGGGAGGCCCCGACACCACCCTCCACACGCATCATCTTCCCCTGGCCCGTCGTGACTAGCGCGACTGGCCCGACGTGGTCAGCGCAAGGTGCGGTCGTCCGGCGTGAACGCGGCGCCGTGGCCCGGCACGATCCGGGCGGCCACGTCCAGCACGCGTGCGCGCCCGGCGTGGAGCGCTGCTGGGTCCGACGCGTACGGATCCTCCGACGGACCATCCGCCGACCACCACAAGTGAGTGAAGGCGACGATGCCGTCGTCGGTGTCGACGAGCGTGGTGATGTCCTCAGGGGAGTGTCCGGGGGTTTCGATGAGCCAAACGGCGGGCGACACGTGCGTCCCCTCGGCGGCGCGGTCCTCCCACACATCGCCTCGGTAGATGACCGAGCGATCGTGCACGCGCGCCTTCGGGAACATCCCTACGTTGATGGTGTGGTCGGGGTGATGGTGGGAGATGACGACGTCGGTCACCTGCTCGGCCTCGACGCCGAGCGCGGCCAGCGGCCCGCTGATGGCCGCCTGGTCGGGGACCATCCCCGGGTCGACGACGATGAGCTGGGCCCCGTCCCGGACGAAGCCGACGGTGGCGGCGGTGCGCTTTCCCACGTACCCCTCGAACAGGACGTGCACCTCGGCGCTCACGGCACCAGCTCGATGCGGTCGTCCGTCGGCCGGAGGCCGACCCGCCGGAGGACATCGTCCAGCTCGACCAGCGTGGCCGGGTCGACGGCCGGTGGGCGTCGGGTGACGTTGGTGGCCATGGCCCCTCGCCGGCGGAGCAGCTCCTTGCGCACGCCCAACCCAGAGGTGGCCTCGAACTGCACCAGGGGCAGAGCGCGGTCGAACACCCGTGCCGCGGCCTCGTGCTCGCCGGCCTCGGTGTGGCGGCGAACCGCTGCCAGCACTTCGGGCACGGCGAAGCCGGTCATCGTTCCGCAGGCCCCCCGTCGCAGCTCCGACAGGGCGGCCACGCCCCCGAGCCCGCCGAACACGTCGAGGTCCGGCCGGGCCTCGAGGAGCCGGGCGATCTTCGGCGGCGTCGGTGGGTCCTCCAGCTTCACGGTGCGGCTGCCGGCGGCGTCGACGCACGCCAGCAGCACGTCGTGCGGCATGGGCACACCGGTGGCCACGGGCTCGTCCTGGACGACGATGTCGAGTCCCGAGTCCTTCATGACCGCACCGAAATGACCGGGCAGCTCCTCGGGATCGGGATGTCCCGGCGGCGCCGAAACCATCGCCGCCACCGCTCCGGCCGCCGCGGCCGCCGCGGCTCGACGGATCACCGTGGCCGGATCGGGCCCGGAGCAGCCCACGACCAGCGGCACCCGGCCGCCGACCGCCTCAGCGACCACCTCGAGCGCACCGGCCCGCTCCTCTTCCGAGAGCTCGCCGGCTTCGCTGGTCACCCCGAGTGCGGTGAGGCCGTCGACGCCCCACCGGATGGCGGCATCGACGACGCGGGCCTGGCCGTCGAGGTCGAGGGCACCGTCCTCGTCGAACGGCGTGGGGACGACGAACCACGTTCCTCGAAGCCTCACAGCACACCCCCATGCGCCGGCGCGAACGTGCGGTCCGGGCGGAACGGCGCCCTCTCCGCGGCCCGAGCGCCGATCACGGCGTCGACGACGAGACGGCTCCCCGCCGGCCCCGCCATCACGCCGTGCCCGCTGTAGCCGGTGTTGACGAACAGCCCCCGCACCGACGTCTCCCCGAGCAGCGGCCGCCGGTCCGGGGTCATGGTGTACTGCCCGGCCTGGAGCAGCCAGTGGTCGCTCCCCCGCTTCCACACACCCCGCCAGAACGGGGCGATCCGGGCCAGGGCCGACGGGCTGGTCGGATCGAGGAGATCGAAGGCGAGCCCCGGATCCGGCGTGACGACTTCCTCCGGCGGCGACGGCGGCGTGGCCGGGTCGGTGAACAGCGCCCACGCTCCGCGGAACGCCGGACGCCAGTGGGCCCCGGTGTCCTCGTCGATGGTCATGGGGGCGTCGGCGGGCACCTCGGGGACCTCCGGGAGGACGAGCTTCTGCCGCCGGACCGTCTCCACCGGGAGCTCGATGCCGGCCTCGGACGCCAGGAGGCCGGAGAGCGGGCCGCACGCGATGACGGCCGCCTCCGTGGAGATCGTTCCCCGCTCGGTGCGGACGGCCGCCAGGCGATCGCCGTCGATGTCGAACCCGACCACGCCGCAGCGAACGACGACGTCGGCGCCGGAGCTCAATGCCAGCCCGAACGTCACCGCCTTGGGATCGATGAGGCCGTCGCGCTGCCGGAACCGCGCCTGCACCACCGACGGCGCCAGGTACGGGAACCGCCGTCGGGCCTCGTCGCCGTCGAGCAACTCGACCTCGTCGACCCCCCACCGCCGCTGCTCCTCGACCAGCGCCCGCTGGCGGGAGGCTCCCTCCTCCGACGTCGTGATCCACAGGTAGCCCTGCTCCCGGACGCCCGGTTCGTACGCCGTCTGCCCGGTGGCCTCGGCGAAGTCCAGGAACAGCTCGACGGACTCGCGGACCACGGCCAGCTCGTCCTTGGTGTCGAGCTGGAGGCGGAACCCGCCGGCAGCGGCGGCCGTGGTGAGGGTGCACAGCGCCGGGCGCCGCTCCACGAGCACGGGACGAAGCCCAGCCCGGGCGGCGTGGAACGCGGTGGCCGCGCCGATGATGCCGCCCCCGACGACGACCAGCTCAGCCGTTCGGGGCGGATCGGAGCGGTACCGGATGCTCACCGCGGCACGATACCGCTACCCGTCCATCTTCCGCGCGAACAGGTCCGATGGCGAGCCGGTCCGCGCCGATCGCGGCGACCGCGAAGTGGGTCACGCGGCTGCACCCACGGCGCGGAGCCGGGCCAGCGTGCGGTCGCGGCCGAGCAGCGCCAGCGACTCGAACAGGGGCGGGGACACCAGCGTTCCCGTCACGGCGGCCCGCACCGGTTGGAACGCCTTCTTCGACGACAACTCCTGCTCCTCCTGGAGGCCCCGCAGTGCCTCCTCGATCCGCTCGTGCGTCCAGTCGTCGAGCTCCTCCAGCCGGGCGGCGACCTCGGCCAGGTACACGCCCTGCCCGTCGAGCATCCTCGCCGCCTTCTCGTCTGGCTCCACGTCCTCGAACAGGAACCGCAGCATCCCCGGCGCCTCGGTGAGCACCTTCATGCGCTCCTTGACCAGCGGCACCGCGGCGGCCACGGTGTCGGGGTCCGGCTCGATCCCGTCCTCGGTCAGCCGCTCGGCGACGAGCTCGGTGAACCGGGCGTCGGGCATCTCGCGCAGGTAGTGGCCGTTCATCCACTCCAGCTTCTCGCGGTCGAAGGCGGCGGGGTTGTGGGACACGCGCGACAGGTCGAACTTCGCCACCAGATCGTCGCGGGTGAAGAACGTCGTCTTCTCGTCGTACGACCAGCCCAGGAGGGCCAGGTAGTTGACCAGGGCCTCGGGGAGGAACCCCTCCTCGCGGAACCGCTCCACCGCCACCGAGCCGTGCCGCTTCGACAGGGGGGCTCGGTCCGGGCCGACGATCAGCGGCAGATGACCGTACCGCGGGGGCGTCTCCACGCCGAGCGCCTCCATCAGCAGGAGCTGGCGCGGCGTCGACGAAAAGAGGTCCTCGCCTCGGATGACGTGGGTCATCTCCATCTTCCAGTCGTCGATCGCGGCGGCCAGCAGGTACGTCGGCGTCCCGTCGCTGCGCAAGATGACGAAGTCCTTGATGTCGGCGGCGGGGAAGGAGGCCTCGCCGCGGACGAGGTCGTCGACGGCGACGTCGCGGCCCGGCGTAGCGAACCGCATCGCGTGCGGCCGCCCCTCGGCCTCGAACACCGCCCGCTCCTCGGGAGTCCGGGTGCGGCACCGGCCGTCGTAGCCGGGCGGCTCGCCGCGGGACATGGCCGCCTTGCGCCGCTCCTCCAGCTCCTCGGGGGTGCAGTAGCACCGATACGCCGCCCCCCCTTCGACCAGCGTCTGGACCGCCTCGTGGTAGATGGGCAGGCGTTCGGTCTGGCGGTACGGGCCGAACTCGCCGCCGACACCGGGGCCCTCGTCCCAGTCGATCCCCAGCCACTGCAGGGCCTCCTGCAGCGAGAGGAACGACTCCTCGGTCACGCGGCTCTGGTCGGTGTCCTCGATGCGCAGGACGAACGTCCCGCCGTGGTGCCGGGCGAAGAGCCAGTCGTACAGTGCGGTGCGAGCCCCGCCGACGTGGAGGTCGCCGCTGGGCGCGGGGGCGTACCGGACACGAACCCGCTCAGACACGAGGTCCCACCGGGTTCTGGAGCACGCCGATCCCTTCCACCTCGACCTCCACCGTATCGCCCGGCTCCAGCCCGCGGACGCCGGCCGGGGTCCCGGTCAGGACGAGGTCCCCGGGGAGCAGCGTCATCACGTTGGAGATGAACGAGATGAGTTGGGGCGGCGGGAACGTCATGTCGGACGTCCGGCCCGACTGCCGCACTTCTCCGTTCACCCGGCAGGTCACCTCGACGTCGGTGGTGTCGAGCTCGGTCTCGATCCACGGTCCGAGGGGGAGGAAGCCGTCGAACCCCTTGGCCCGTCCCCACTGCCCGTCCTTCTTCGACAGCTCCCGGGCCGTCACGTCGTTGGCACACGTGTAGCCGAGCACATATTTCGGGATGTCCTCCGGGTCGACGCGCCGGCAGAGCCGGCCGATCACCGCAGCCATCTCGCTCTCGTGGTCGACGCGGCCGGCATCGGCGGGCAGCGGGATGGGGTCTCCGGGACCGATGATGGCCGTGGAGGGCTTCAGGAACAGCATCGGTTCCTGGGGGACGGGGTTCCCCAGCTCCTCGGCGTGCGCGGCGAAGTTCCGCCCGATGCACACGACCTTGGACGGGATCGTGGGGGCGAGCAGCTCGGCGTCGTCGAGGGCCACCTGCTCCCCCGTCGGCACCGGGTTCTCGAAGAACGTGCCTCCGAGGGCGCGGACAGCGTCTCCTTCGATGGCGGCGGTGGCGATGCGGTCGGGCAGACGAATCCGGGCGAGCCTCACGCCGCGCTCAGTCGACGTACTCGCACCAGGCGTCGTACTTCTCGGTCTGCCCCTTCACCGCGGCGAAGTACGCGTCCTGCATGTCCTTGGCCACCGGGCCGCGGGTCCCGCTGCCGATGGGGCGCTGGTCGATCTCCCGGATCGGGGTGACCTCCGCGGCGGTGCCCGTGTAGAAGACCTCGTCGGCCGTGTACAGGTCGGATCGCACCAGCTCCCGCTCGATGACCTCGTACCCCAGGTCGCGCGCGAGCGTGATCACCGTGTCGCGGGTGAAACCGAGCAGGATGCCACACGACTCCGGCGGGGTCATCAGCACCCCGTCGCGGACGACGAACAGGTTCTCCCCGGTCCCGTCGGCGACGTAGCCGTCGTGGCTGAGCATGATGGCGTCGTCGTACCCCGACTTCACCGCCTGGACCTTGGCCAGCCCGGAGTTGATGTACTGCCCCGTGGCCTTGGCCCCCGGCGGGATGATGTTGGGGTCGTGCTTGCGCCACGACGAGACCTCGACCCGGGCGCCGTTCGTCATGCACTCCTCCCCGAGGTACGTCCCCCACTCCCACGTCATGACGGCCACGTTGACCGGCGCCTTGAGGGGGTTGAGGCCCATCTCCCCGTAGCCGTGCCAGACCAGGGGGCGGACGTAGGAGGACTTCATGTGGTTGGCCCGGAGCAGCTCCTTGGAGCCCTCGATGATCTCTTCCTTGGAGAAGGGGATGTCGATGGAGTAGATCTGGGCGGATCGGAACAACCGGTCGATGTGGTCGGTGAGGCGGAAGACGGCCGCCCCGCGCTCGGTCTCGTAGGCACGGATCCCCTCGAAGACACCGCTCCCGTAGTGCAGGGCATGGGTCAGGACGTGGACCCGTGCGTCCTCCCAGTCGATGAGCTTCCCGTCGATCCAGATCTTGTCCACCGGCTGCACCGGCATCCTGACCTCCTCCCGACTGGATGGCCCATAGGGTACCCGACCGGCCGGGCCGGCCGCCGCCCGTTCGTCCAGCCGTTACCGAGCCGTTACAAAGCTACTGGGCGTCGGCCTTCCCGGGCTGCGGGACGAGTTCATCGCCACGCCGCTCGGGCGGTTCCTCCGCCCCGGCGTGGACCTTCTCAATGTAGTGGACCGCGTCCTCGGCGTCGTCGCAGATATACAGGAGCTCGAGGTCCTCGTCGAAGATCTTCCCCTCGCGCAGCATCGGGTCGCGGAGCCAACCGATCAGCCCCTGCCAGTAGTCGCTGCCGAACAGGACCACCGGGAAGTGGGTGGCCTTGCCGGTCTGGATGAGGGTGAGGGCCTCGAACAGCTCGTCGAGGGTGCCGAAGCCGCCGGGGAAGACGACGAACCCGTGGCTGTACTTCACGAACATCGTCTTGCGGACGAAGAAGTAGCGGAAGTCGATCTCCAGGTCGAGGTACCGGTTGGAGTGCTGCTCGAAGGGGAGCTCGATGTTGCAGCCGATCGAGAATCCGCCGGCCTCCCGACAGCCCCGGTTGGCCGCCTCCATGACCCCGGGGCCACCCCCGGTGATGACGGCGAACCCAGCCCGGGCCAGGGCGGCGCCGACGTCCCGGGCGTCGCTGTAGGCGGGGTCGTCCTCGTCGACGCGGGCCGAGCCGAACACGCTGATGGCCCGGGGCGGGGCCTCGGAGAGTGCGTCGAACCCCTCCACGAACTCGGAGGCGATCCGCAGCACCCGCCACGGCTCGGAGTCGACGAACGGCTCGTCCTTGCGCTGAAGGAGTGCCTCGTCCTCGGTGATGTGCGCGTCCCGAGTCTTGATCGGCCCCCG
>DASQUI010000069.1:0-7556 GCA_035641375.1 Actinomycetota bacterium | reverse complement strand
GGACCCGCCGTCGCGAGCTACCGTGTTCACTCAGTGGGCGGTTCGCGGTCACGATGCGGCGCTGCGAGCGGTGGCCCGCCCATCGTTCGATCCCGACGCCGAGCTCGTGCTCGAGGAGACCCCTGGATCCTCGGCCGGGATCCCCAGCGCCGGGGGCAGGGCCACGTACACGGCCACGTCCCCGTCGACGGCACGCGTCGACGTGCAGACGGACACCGACTCGGTCGTGTTGATCCGCAACGTCCACGACGTCCACTGGCGGGCCACCGTCGACGGGCGTCCGGCACGTCTCCTTCGCGCCGACTACCTGATGCAGGCGGTCAAGGTCCCCCAGGGGTCCCACGTCATCGAACTGCGCTACGAGGATCCGTGGATCGGGCGGGGCATGGTGGCTTCAGCGGTGGTCCTGGGGGGGCTGGCCGTCGCCGCGCTCGTCCGCCGTCGGCGCCCCCGCCCGCCGGGCCAGCAGCCATCCGAGGCCGACTGACACGGCAACGATCGCCCAGCCCATCAGCGGCGTCACCGGCCGCCGGAGCACGGCCAGTAGCGCGATGCCCACCAGCAGCTCCACGCCGATCGACAGCACCGGCACCATCCCCAGGAGGGCAGGCAGCCCGCGCACCCCGAGGCCTCGGGCCAGCAGCAGGCCGGGGAGGAGCAGCAGGATGCCCAGGGCGACCGTGACCCGAGCCGCGTGGAGCGGCCGGAACGATCGAACCCCCTTCAGCGAAGCCGCCTCCCGCGTCGCCGCCAGCGCCGCCGCCTTGACCGCTGCCGACTCCGGTTCGGCCAGACCAGGTCCCTTGAGCACGAACACGTTCCGTCCCAACGGCACCGAGTGCGACGGCGTCAGGTACCGGAAGTTCCCCATCCGCCGGTTGAACCGGCGGAGCAGGACCACCAGCGGCCGGCGCTCCCGGACGATGGGGCGCACCTCGCGGAGCGTCTCCCGGTTGATCAGGTTGGTGAGACGGTTCTTCGTCCTGGTCGGCCTCCCCCGCAGCAGCTGATCGACCGAGCCCAGGTAGAGGTGGGTGTCGAGGATGGCTCGCGCCGGCAGACCGGCTCGGGTCTGGCTCCAGTTGCCGCGGAACACGCCGCCCCAGATGAGGCGATCGGGACGGTCCGATCCGGCCGAGACGACGAACACGAGCGGACGCGGGGTCGGATCGTCCTCGAGATACGTTCGGACGGCGGCCAGGTTGACCCGGAGGTTGTCGGGGACCCATGGGTCCTGGTTGCCGAAGGCGTCGCTGCCGCCGGCCCAGATCTGTCCGATCACGGCCACCCCGGCCAGCGTCCCCACCCCCACGGCGATGCCCCGGCGCACCGACGACATCCGGCGGCCGAGCCACGCCGTCCCGGCGGCCACGAACCAGACTCCCAGCCCGACCACGACGATGGGGGCGACCGTGCTGGTCACGAAGCGCTGGAAGGGATAGCGGAAGCCCACCAGGAAGCCGAGCACGCCGGCCAGCGGCGCCAGGCCGACCACGAGGGTGCGCGGCAGCGGCTCGTCGAGGAGGCGCCGGCGCAGCACCATGGCCAGCCCGGTCAGCCCGGCCAGGAACGGCACGACCATCCACGTCAGGCGGAGGCCGCGGACCTGCTCCGCGGCCGCGTGCCGATACGTGGTGAGCGCGTAGGGCGGAAGGTGGATGGCGTCCCGGAAGCCCCGCGACGGACCCCAGATGCCCGCCACCCAGGCCAGCGTCCCCGCGGCCACGCCGACGATGACGGCCCCGGCGATCCATCCCTCCGTGCGGATGGTCTCGCGCAGCCCCCCGCCGAGGACGGCCCGAACGGCCACCGACGCCACCACGACGCCGGCGAAGATCGCCGCGGTCGGCGGATGCGTGAACACCATCAGGAACGCCGCCGCGGCGACCACGATCCGCGCCGGCCACTCGCGCCCTGCGCGGGTCAGGAACCACAGCGCCGCCGCCGAGAACAGCAGGGCCAGGAGGTTGTCCACGTACCCAACGAAGGGACGCAACAGCAGGATGGCTCCGGACGTCACCGTCACCGCGGCGACGGCGAACCGCCGGGGCACGATCCGGTACGCGACCGCGCCCATGGCCGCGGCCAGCAGCACCTGCCGCAGCGCGATGAGCAGGATGGAGACCGTGTACCGATCGACACCGGCCACGCTGCGGAACAGCGCCCCCAGGAGCGGCGTGCCGACGCGATAGCCACCGCCGAAGACACGGAGCGGCCCGTCGGCCAGAATCAGCTCGGCGGGCGGGCGGGCGGTCAGCACCTCCGAGCGCCACGTGTACCAGGCCATGTCGGGGCCGGGCGGCATGCGCGATGCGTCGATGAGGAACGGCCCCAGCCACACCCCGGCGACCAGGACCACGGCTCCGACGATGACGATGACGTCCCACCGGACGCGATCACCGCGGGGCCGCTCCGCCGGCGGCGCCGGGCGGACGGGGGCGGTCACGCGGGCCACGGTCGACCCCTCTCCCGCCTCACGAGCCCTGCCGCTCCGATCGCGCGTCGGCGGCGCGGTGCCGCATCGCCGCCTCGATCAAGCCGTCGAGGTCACCGTCAAGGACCCCTTCCACGTTCCCGATCTCCAAGCCCGTCCGGTGGTCCTTGACCATCTGGTACGGCTGGAGGACGTAGGAGCGGATCTGGGAGCCGAACTCGATGTCTCGCCGCTCGCCGCGCAGGCTCTCGATCGTCTCGGCACGCTGCTGGCGTTGCAGTTCGGCCAGACGGGCCTGGAGTATGCGCATGGCCACCGCCCGGTTCTGCATCTGCGAGCGTTCGTTCTGGCAGGCCGCGGTGAGCCCGGTGGGGAGATGGGTGATGCGAACCGCCGAGTCCGTCACGTTGACGTGCTGCCCACCGGCGCCACTCGACCGGTACGTGTCGATGCGCAGGTCCTTCGGATCGATCTCGATCTCGACGTCCTCCTCGAGGAGGGGGATCACGTCCAGGCTGGCGAACGAAGTGTGGCGGCGGCTGGACGCGTCGAACGGTGAGATGCGGACCAGGCGATGGACGCCGCGTTCCGCCGACAGGAACCCGTAGGCGTTGGGACCGTGGAGGATGAACGTCGCGCTCTTGAGGCCGGCCTCCTCCCCCGGGGTCACCTCGTCGATCTCGACGTCGAGCTTGGCCAACTCGGTCCGCTCCACCCAGCGCACGTACATGCGCAGCAGCATGTTCGCCCAGTCCTGCGACTCCGTGCCACCGGCGCCGGCGTGGAGGCTGGCGATGGCATCGTTGCGGTCGAACTCCCCGTTCAGGAGCGTGGCCAGCTCGAGCTTGTCCATGTCGGCTTCCAGACCGTCGAGGGCCTGGGCGAGCTCGCCGAGCACCTCCTCGCCGTCATCGGCGAGGAGCTCGTCGAGGACCTGGGCTTCCTCGAGGCGCTCCGCCAACTCGTCGTAGCGGGTCAGCTCCTGGCGATGGCGGGACAGGGCGGTGGTCAGCTGCTGGCCGCGAGAGGGGTCGTCCCACACCCCGGGCTCGGACAGCCGCGCCTCGAGCTGCTCGGCCTGGGCCCGGATGACCTCGACGTCAAAGGTACTCCTTCGCGCTGGCCAGCCGGGAGGCGACGCTCTCGATGCGCTCGGTGAACTCACTCATGGCGGCATGCTACGCGATTCGGACAGGTCCGCTCCGCAGCTAGGCGGAGAGGCCGTGGCACTTCTTGTACTTCTTGCCCGAGCCGCACGGACACGGGGCGTTGCGCGGGACCTTGCCCGACGCGGCCTGCTGGGTGGCGGCCTGCTGGTCGTCGCCGTGGGAGGTGACCAGACGCTGGGGACGTGGCCGAGCCGGCTCGTCGCCCCGGACCAGCTCCACGCGATAGATGTAGCGGACGAACTCCTCCTCGATGGTCCCCTTCATCTGCTCGAACATGTGGTGGGCCTCGTTCTGAAACTCGACCAGCGGATCGCGCTGCCCGTAGGCCCGGAGGTGGATCCCCTCCTGCAGGTAGTCCATCTCGTACAGGTGCTCGCGCCACTTCGTGTCGATGACCGACATCAGGACCATCCGCTCCAGCTCGCGCATGGTCTCCGCTCCGATCTCCTCCTCGCGCCGCTCGTACGCGGCCACCGCCTCCTCGACGATGCGGCGCAGCACCACCTCGGCGTCCAGCTCGTCCTCGAGATCGGCCTTGGTCAGGCTGCTCGGGTACGTGGTGTGGATGGCCGTCAGCAGCCCCGACAGATCCCACTCCTCCGGGTAGATCTCGGCGTTGACGTAGGTGGCCACCAGCGCGGCGATGTGTCCCTCGATCATCTCCACGGCCTGGTCGCGGAGATCCGCGCCGTGGAGGATCCGCTCGCGGTCCGCGTAGACGATCTTCCGCTGAGTGTTCATGACCTCGTCGTACTTGAGGACGTTCTTCCGGCGTTCGAAGTTGACGCTTTCGACCTGGCGCTGGGCCGACTCGATGGCCCGGCTCACCATCCTGGCCGTGATGGGCTCGTCCTCCGGCCACTTCAGCCGGTTCATGATCGACTCGATCCGCTGGGAGGCGAACAGGCGCATCAGGTCGTCCCCGAGCGAGAGATAGAAGCGGGACTCGCCGGGATCGCCCTGCCGGCCGGACCGGCCGCGGAGCTGGTTATCGATGCGGCGCGACTCGTGCCGCTCCGTGCCGAGGACGTACAGGCCGCCCAGAGCAACGACCTCGTCGTGCTCCTCGGCCAGCTCCTTCTTGTGCCGCTCGAAGACCGGCTCGTACTCGGCCTCGTACTGGGCCCGCTCCTCCTCATCCATCTCGAACAGGAGGTACCGGTCGTTGTCCCACCCGCCTGCGGCCATCTCCTGGCGGGCCAGGTACTCGGGGTTGCCGCCGAGCATGATGTCGACGCCGCGGCCGGCCATGTTGGTCGCCACCGTGACCGAACCCTTTCGGCCGGCCTGGGCGATGATCATGGCCTCCTTCTCGTGCTGCTTGGCGTTCAGGACGTGATGGGGGACGCCCCGCCGGTTCAGCAGGGTGGACAGCTTCTCCGACTTCTCGATCGAGACCGTGCCGACCAGGCAGGGCTGGCCCTTCTCGTTCCGCTCGGCCAGGTCGTTGATGACCGCGTTCCACTTGGCGTCCTCGGTCTTGTAGACCAGATCCTGCTCATCGAGCCGGATCATGTCTCGGTTGGTGGGGATGGTCACCACTCCGAGCTTGTAGACCTCCTCGAACTCGCGGGCCTGAGTCTTGGCCGTTCCGGTCATGCCGGCGAGCTTCTTGTACATGCGGAAGTAGTTCTGAATGGTGATCGTGGCCAGCGTCTGGTTCTCCTGCTGGACGCGGACCCCCTCCTTGGCCTCGATGGCCTGGTGGAGCCCCTCGGAGTAGCGGCGGCCCTCCAGGATGCGGCCGGTGAACTCGTCCACGATCTTGACCTCGCCGTGCTGGACGATGTAGTCGACGTCGAGCCTGTACAGCTCCTTGGCCCGGAGAGCGTTCTGGAGGTGGTGCACCATGCCGGAGTTCACGTTCTCGTACAGGTTGTCCACACCCAGGTACTCCTCGACGCGGGTCACCCCGGCCTCGGTCACGGCAACGGTGCGCTTCTGCTCGTCGACCTCGTAGTCGACATCCTTCTTCAGCCGCGGGATCAGCCGGGCGAACGTCTGGTAGAGCTTGGTGGAGTCGGCGGCGGGCCCGCTGATGATGAGCGGCGTCCGGGCCTCGTCGATGAGGATCGAGTCCACCTCGTCGACGATGCCGTAGTGGTGACCGCGCTGGACCATCTGCTCGACGCCCATGGCCATGTTGTCGCGCAGGTAGTCGAAGCCGAACTCGTTGTTGGTGCCGTAGGTGACGTCGGCGTCGTACGCCGGTCGCCGCTGCTCGGGCGACATCTGCGACTGGATCAGCCCGACGCTCACGCCCAGGAGCCGGAAGATCGGGCTCATCCACTCGGAGTCGCGCTTGGCCAGATAGTCGTTGACGGTGACGATATGGACGCCCTCACCGAGGAGCGCGTTCAGGTAGACGGGCAGCGTAGAGACGAGGGTCTTCCCTTCACCGGTCTTCATCTCGGCGATGTCGCCCTGGTGCAGGACGACGCCGCCCATGACCTGGACGTCGTAGTGCCGCTGGCCGAGGGTCCTGCGGGCCGCCTCCCGCACGCACGCGAACGCCTCGGGGAGCAGATCGTCGAGGACCGCCGACGCCGCCGCCTCGGCCTCCTCCCCCTCGAGCCCCTCCCGCCGCTCGGCGATGCGGGCCCGGAACTCCTCCGTCTTGGCGCGGAGCTGCTCGTCGGTCAGCTCTTCGATCTCGGGCTCGAACGAGTTGACCAGCGCCACGTAGTGCTGGAGGCGCTTGATCTTCCTGTTCTCGCTGATCTGGCTGATCTTCTCGAACACGAGCAGTTCCTTCCGCGGGGGAGCCTCATCGATTATACGGGCGACGTTTCGGAACGAGACCGGTCCCGCAACCGGGCCTGCATCGCCACCGGAACGGCCAGGAACACCAGCGCGACGACGCCGAGGACCCGGATGCTCGTGGCCTCGACGAGGGCCGCCCCGGCCAGCACACCGGCCGCCGCGGACAGACCGCTGATGAGGTCGGTGAGCCCCAGGGCGCCGCCGCGTTCGGCCGGGGCGCTGAGGTCGCTGACCACGGCGGTGGAGCCAAGGTACGCGGCCGACCATCCCAGCCCGATGAGGAAGAGGCCGAACGTGACAACGGCGGTGGGTTCGACGAACGCGCACAGCCCCACCCCCACCACCAGCACGGCCAGGCCGGCCAGCTGCCCCGGCCGCCGTCCCCACCGGTCGAGCATCGACCCGACCAGGGGCGAGAAGGCGAACATGCCCCCCAGGTGCAGGCTCACGATCACCGAGACGGTGGCCTGGGTGCTCCCGTGCTGGAGGACGCCGAGCGGGACGATCGTCATGAACGTCGTCATCGTGGCGTGGCTGAGCCCGATCGTGGCCGCCGCCGCCGTGGCCGGCGGCAGACGAAGGATGACGCCCGCGGCCCGCTCACCGCCGCTGACCGCAGGTTGGATCGCCAACCGCGTGGGGTCGGGCCGCAGGGCCAGGACGCACCCGAACGCCACGACCGAGAGGATCGGGACCAGGAGCCACGGCGCGGCCAGCGCGGCCGACTCGCCCAGGGGCTCGGCCACCGAGTGCACCAGGGAGGAGAGGGGCGGCCCGCCCACGGCCCCGACGGTTCCGGCCACCACGAGCGCCCCAACGGCGCGGCCCCGCTGCTCCGGAGGGTACATGTCGGCCACCGCGGCCCGCCCCAGGAACCCGGAGGCGGTCCCCGTACCGATGAGGATGATGCCCACCACGAGCAGACCGAACGACTGACCCAGCACGGCGGCCGCCGCGGCTGCCCCGCCCGCCGCCAAGATCACGTACCCGGTCACCAGCACCGGGCGGCGACCGGAGCGATCCATCAGTCGCCCGGCGACGCGGCCGGAGAGGCCCAGGGCCAGTGAGTACAGGGTGAGGAGCACGCCGGCGGCGGCCGCTCCCCCGCCGACGGAGTCCACCGCAACCGGCGCCTGAGCGGCGAACGTGCCCAGCGCGCCCCACAGGCAGGCCTGGGCAACGATCAGCAG
>DASQUI010000068.1:0-6311 GCA_035641375.1 Actinomycetota bacterium | reverse complement strand
GGCCCGAGAAGATCAGGGCCTTGGCCCGGGCCGGTCCGATCAGCCTGGGCAGCCGCTGCGTCCCCCCGGCTCCGGGGATGATGCCGAGCTGGATCTCGGGCTGCCCCAGCCGGGTGTCCTCGGCGGCGAAGCGGAGATCGGCGCACAGGGCCAGCTCGCAGCCTCCGCCGAGGGCGTACCCGGTGAGCGCGGCGATGGTCACCTTGGGGATCTCCTCGACCAGCGAGAAGGTCTCCTGGAGACCCTGGATCATGGGGCGGACCTCGGCCGGGCTCATCTCGGCCATCATCTTCACGTCGGCGCCGGCGGCGAAGACTTTCTCGCCCCCGTATAGGACGACGGCCCCGACGTCCTGGCGGCGGGTGGCCTCCAGGGCCGCCTCCCGGAGGTCTGCGGTGAGCGCTTCGTCGATGGCGTTCATCGGGGGACGATCCAGCCGGATCGTGCCGACGCCGTCCTCCACCTCCAGGCGGACCAACTCGCCCATCATTTCCTCCTCGATCGTCGGGTTCAGCCGTATCATTGCATCCCGAGGAGGGAGCGGTCCGTGAGGAAGCAAGCGATCGGCGTGGCGGTGGCCCTGGCCATCGTCCTGCCCCCGTCGGCGGCACAGGCCGCCCCGTCGCTGAGCGCGTACAAGGGCCTCGGCGCGTGGATCGACATCTACGATCCCGACGCGTGGAAGCATCCCGCGCAGACCATCCAGCACCTCGTGGCCCGCGGCGTTCGAACCCTGTACCTGGAAACGAACAACTACCACATGCCCGGCCGGATCCGTTTCCCCGGGGCGACGGGGCGCTTCATCGACCGCGCCCACGAGAACGGCATGAAGATCGTGGCGTGGTACCTGCCGGGCTTCAAGAACATGGAGCGCGACCGGCGCCGGGCCATGGCCGCGATCCGCTTCCGCAGTCAGACGGGGGGAAGGTTCGATTCCTTCGCCCTCGACATCGAATCGTCGATCGTCAGCAACGTGGAGGTCCGGACCCGCCGTCTCCTCCGGCTCTCGTCGTTCCTGCGAAGGAAGGTGGGTTCCTCCTACCCGATGGGGGCCATCATCCCCTCCCCCCGCGGGATGCAGATCCTCAAGTCCTACTGGCCTGGATTCCCGTACCAGAAGCTGGCCCGGAAGTACAACGTCTTCCTGACGATGACGTACTACTCGTTCCGCGCACAGGGAGCGCGGGAGGTCACCGACTACATGCGGAGGTCGATGAACATCCTCCGCCGGAAGACCGGGATCAGGGACCTGCCCATCCACGCCATCGGAGGGCTGGCCGACGCATCCAGCCAGGCGGAGACCCGGGCGTTCGTCCGAGTGGTCCGTGAATACGGACTCCTCGGCGGCAGCATCTACGACGATTCCATCACCGGGCCGGAGGACTGGGCCGAGCTGGCCAGGATCCAGCCGAATCCCCTGCAGCACCCGGCTATGCCGTTCCGCTTCGGCGTTCACACCGGGGCGTACGGCAAGATCGCCGGCGGGGACCAGACCCATCCCGACGAGGTGATCTTCCGAACCGGGCCGCGCGACACCGGGATGGAGCTCTCATACGAAGGATTCGATCTCGGCGTCGACGAGGTCGACCTCCAGGTGAACTGGCAGACCCTGGCCACCCTGCCCGCAAGCACGCCGTCGGCGTGGACCACCGCTGTCCCCATCGTCATCCCGGCCACCGCCTTCCGGACCGACCGACCCAACGTCATCGCCTTCGTTCCGCGGAGCCGGTTCCCCAACTGGCCGGCGTGGGGCGTCAGGAACGTCGCCGCCGCCGCGGTGGTCGGGCCCTGACGGGCAGGGAACGGGAGGAGGGCGTCGAACCCATGCGTATGCGACGCCTCGCCGTTGCCCTGTTCGCGCTGCTCCTGACCCTCCCCCAGCCGGTCTCCGCCGCCCGGGCGCCCATCGCCGCGTTCCGCGGCCCCGGCGCCTGGGTGGACATCTTCGACGACGAGGCGTGGGATGCACCGGAGACCACCGTGGCCGGCCTGCGGGCCCAGGGCGTCCAGACCCTCTACCTGCAGACCACCTCCTACCGGTTCAAGGGGCCCATCCGCTACCCGTCACAGACGTCCCGGTTCCTCGACGCCGCCCACGCCAACGAGATGCGAGTGGTCGGCTGGTACGTGCCCGACTACGTCCACATGAAGCGGGACCTCCGGTGGTCGCTCGACGCGATCCGGTTCACCAGCGCCACCGGCCAGCGCTTCGATGCCTTCGCCCTCGACATCGAGGTCACCGAGGTGCGCGACCACGCCCAGCGCGGGCGGCGCGCGGTCCAGCTGTCCCGCAACATCCGCGCCGCCGTCGGTCCCGGGTATCCGTTCGGGGCGATCATCCCCTCGATCCTGGTTCCCACGAGGACCGGCGGGGAGATCGCCGCCGGGTACTGGAGCAACTTCCCGTATGCGGGGCTTGCCGCCGTCCACGACTGCATCCTGCCGATGGCCTACTGGACCTACCGCACCCGCGGCGAGGCTCAGACGTACCGCTTCATCGCCCGGGGACTGGATCTGATCCGCCGGCGGGGGGGCCGCCCCAACATCCCCATCCACGTCATCGGCGGCATCGCCAACAAGGAGCATGTCGGCGACCTCCGCGGGTTCGCCCGAGCCGTTCGCCGCGGCAGGGTCGTCGGGGCCAGCTTCTACGACGCCACCACCAGCGGCCCGGAGGAATGGGACGTGCTCCGGGACCTGCGGCCGCACCTCGGGGCCAAGCCGCTGTCCGTGGCCGCACCTCCGAAACCGACCGTGCTGGCCATCCCGGCGCCGCCGGGGCAGTGGCGCCTCGACCCCACGGCGACCCGGCTTCGGGGAGGCGACCGCATCACGTTCACGTTCCCCGCGGGCGGTGCGGCGAGCACGATCATCGTGCGCGGGTTCGACATCGGATCCGGTGAGGTCACCGTGCGGTTGAACGGCCGGACCATCGGACGCCTCACCGCCACGGACGCCAGCGTCTGGGGGGCGCGGCAACGCGTGCTCCTGTTCGATCCCCAGCGGGCCAACCGGATCACGTTCGACAACGTCGCCAACCCACCGGCGGCGAACGCGTGGGGTGTTCGGGTCCTCGGCACCGCGGCCGTCGGCCCCCACTGACGTCGGCCTGCTCGAGGGCGGCCCAGCCTGTTGCACCTGCGCTGCAGTAACCTGACGTCGTGGCCGACGTCGACCAGGTCGTGGGGACCCTGCGAGCTCGAGGACACCGCCTGACGCCGCAGCGGGAAGCGATCATCCATGAGGTCCTGCGAGCCGAGGGGCACATCACTCCACAGGACATCGCCCGCCGCGTCCAGCGCCGGATGCCGGCGGTCAACGTGTCCACGGTGTACCGCGCCCTGGCCACCCTGGAGCAGCTCGGCGTGGTCCAGCACTCGCACCTCGAGGGCGGGGCCGGCTACCACCGGGCGGGAGAGGGCGACCACGTCCACCTGACGTGCTCACGTTGCGGATCCGCCGACGACCTCTCCAGCGATGAGGCGCGTTCGCTGCGCGAGCTGATCCGCCGCACCCACGGCTTCGCCCCCGACCTCACCCACTTCGCCATCTCCGGGCTCTGCGCCCGCTGCGCCGCCGAGACCGGCGTGGGCTAGCCGCCGAAGAAGGCCGGCAGGATCGACTCCTTTCCCAGCACGAAGATCAGCCCGAGGACCAGGCTGAACGTCCCCGCCAGCACGGCGACCGTCGCGTACAAGGCGAAGTTGCGCTCGGCCTGGAGGAAGCCGAACGCGGAGCCGATCGTGATGATCGAGTTCGATAGGAGCAACCCAACCAGGAACGCGATGAGAACCAGGATCCCAACGGTCTCGTTCGCGTTCGCTGCGGAGATGAAGATGAGCACCTGGGTCGGCGTCTCCGCGCCGACGCCGTGGATCATGCCCACGCCGAACGCCGTCCCCCGCCCGTAGTTCTGGACGCCGTGCTCGTCGCGCTCCAGCTCGTCGTGGTGGTGGTGACCCCGGCGGCCATGGTGCCCGTGGTGCCTGAGGAGCGCATCGCGCGACCGCTCCGCGTCGCCGCCGTTCCCAACCGTGGTTTCCACCTTCTCCTTCACCCAGCGTCCGGCCTTGCGAGCCCCGGCGAACACGAGCATCCACCGGCTGCGCAGCCGGAAGTCTCGACCGTGGCGGATCAGCGAGACGAACACGTAGACGCCGAGAACGAGCAGCGTTACTCCGACGATCTTCCCCATGACTCCTTCGATCGCCTGTGGGATGAACCGCCCGAACAGGATCGCCACGATCCCGAGGGCGAAGACCACCGCGGCGTGCCCAACCGCGTACAGCGTCCCGAAGAAGATGGCTCGGCGCCGGTCGTCCTGGGAGCTGGTGATGTCGGTGATGGCGGCGATGTGGTCCCAGTCGATGCCGTGGCGGAACCCCAGCCAGAACGCGGCGACGAGTAGTCCGAACCCGAGTCCCTTCACGCCGGCAATCGTACGAGCTACCTGCAATCAATTGCAACAGTGGTAGCTGATGGCCGGTCAGCGCGGGACTGGGACGTCCTAGAACCGTGGCGTCTCCGTGTACTCGCCGAACACGTCCTTGAGCGCGCCGACGATCTCGCCCTCGGTGCAGTAGGCACGGGCGCAGTCGATCAACGATGGCATCATGTTCTGTCCCTCGTCGGCGGCCACCGTCTTGAGATCCTCCAGCGCCTTCCGCGCGACGGCGTCATCACGGCTGGACCGAAGGCTGCGCACCGCGTCGATCTGTTCGACCTCGACCTCGTGGGGGATCTTGAGCGTGTCCAGGGGCACCTCGTCCTCCTCGATGAAGTCGGTCACGCCGACCTTGACGAGACGTCCCTTCTCGTACCGCTCCTGCTCCCGGTAGGCGGCGTCGGCGATCTCGGACTGGAAGAAGCCGCGCTCGATGCCGGCCAGCATCCCCTCCAGGATCGAGCCGTTCCCCAGCTCCTCGATCTTGCGGAAGTACTCCTCGGCCAGCGCCTCGGTCTTGTTGGTGAGCGCCTCGACGAAGTACGACCCCCCGAGCGGATCGATCACGCTGGCCGCGCCGGTCTCGTGGGCGATGATCTGCTGCGTGCGCAGGGCGATCTGAGCGGCCTTCTCGGTCGGCAGGGCCAGCACCTCGTCGAGCGCGTTCGTGTGCAGCGACTGCGTGCCGCCGAGCACACCCGACAGCGCCTCGATGGCGGTGCGGATGATGTTGTTCTCCGGCTGCTGCGCGGTAAGCGAGCACCCCGCCGTCTGGGTGTGGAACCGCAGGCGCAACGAGTCCGGCAGTGCCGCCTCGTACCGGTCCTTCATCCACCGTGCCCAGATGCGACGGGCCGCCCGGAACTTGGCGATCTCCTCGAAGAAGTCGATGTGGGCGTTGAAGAAGAACGACAATCCCTGCGCGAAGTGGTCGATGTCGAGCCCGCGCTGCTTGCCGAGCTCGACATAGCTGAACCCGTCGGCCAGCGTGAAGGCCAGCTCCTGCACGGCGGTCGAGCCGGCCTCGCGGATGTGGTAGCCGGAGACGCTGACCGGGTGCCATTTCGGCACCTCGGTGGCGCAGAACTCCATGAGGTCGCCGATCAGCCGGAGATGGGGCCGCGGCGGGAACAGCCATTCCTTCTGTGCGATGTACTCCTTGAGGATGTCGGTCTGCAGCGTTCCGTCGAGCACACTCCACGGCACCCCCTGCTTCTCCGCGGTGGCCAGGAAGAACGCGAACAGGATCACGGCGGGGCCGCTGATCGTCATCGACGTGGTGGTGTCCCCCAGGGGGATGCCGTCGAAGAGGGCCTCGAAGTCGGCCAGTGAGTCGGTGGCCACGCCGCACCGCCCGACCTCGCCCTCGGCGTGGGGATCGTCGGAGTCGCGTCCCATAAGCGTCGGCATGTCGAACGCCACCGACAGGCCGCCGCCGCCGTGCTTCAGAAGGTACTTGTAGCGCTGATTCGTCTGCCTCGGAGTGCCGAACCCGGCGAACTGCCGCATCGTCCACAGGCGGCCCCGATACATCGTCGGGTAGACGCCGCGGGTGTAGGGGTACTCGCCCGGGTACCCGAGGTCTCTCTCGTACTCGAGGCCGGCGACATCCTCAGGCGTGTACAGCGGCTCGAGCGGCTCTCCGGACAGCGTCTCGAAATCGGCGTCGCGCTCCCCGGCCTGCCGGTAGGCCTGACGCCACCGCTCCTCGCCGTTCCCGCTCATGGGCTCTCCTCCGTCACCTTGCTCATCAGGATATCCGTCGCGTGGTAGGGGTCCATGTGGCGGGCGATCAGGTCATCGGCCAGCCGCTCCAGGTCCCCATCCTCGAGGCGGGCGGCCAACCGGTCCCGGAGCCGGACGGAGA
>DASQUI010000067.1:0-7067 GCA_035641375.1 Actinomycetota bacterium | reverse complement strand
GCCGGCGTGTGAGGCCCACCGGAACCCGATGCTAGCACCGCCGATGGCCTCAGTCCCCGCACACCCCCGCGAACCGGTCCCGGAGGATCGGTGCCCGGCCAACCTCCGCGACGACCTCGTCCAGCTCCTCGGCCGTTGCCGCGACGACGGCGGCCACGTACGTATCGGTCGGCACGGCCAGCCGCTCGGGCAGCCCCGTCCAGCACGACACCGGGCTCACCGCGACATGGTCGGCGACGGTAGACAGCAGGTCGGCCGTCTCGCCCTCAAGCTCGTCCGGCTCTCCCGTGGCGAACACGGCCACGTGCTCCGCGGCCTTCTCCGCCGTCGTCGCCTCCGCCGGGGGAGACGGGTGGCGAACGGCGGCCTCCTCGCCTGGACCGCGACACCCCACCGTGATGACCGCGGCCAGGACTCCGGCAACCAACAGCCGCGCGGTCAACGCTCCTCCCCTCCGCTCATCAGGGAGGCGATCCACGACCTTTCGGCCAGCTCGGGGTGGGCCGAACGAAAGTCGTCCAGGGCCCGCTCCAGATCGGCGTCGGGCGGCACCGCCACGGCCACCGCATAGACACCCGGCGCGACAGCGCTGGGTGCTGCCGCGCTGTCGATGACCCAACTCTCCGGTACGCTGGCCGCCACGATCTCGGCCTGCTCACGCGAGGTGAAGTCGCCCACCACCACCCCCATCGGCTCCGGTGTCCAGGTGGACAGAGCGGCAGCCGTCCCGCTCGACGAACCGTCCAGCTCCTCCCCGCGATGATCGGGGTCGGCCGCGGCCCGGGGATCGACCATGACCGAGCCGCAACCGAGCCCACGCATCCCCTCCGGCGTCTCCAGGAACAGCCGCCACTCGCCGCCGGAATCGACGTTCCACAGAAGGCGGTCGCCGTCCACCGCGGCCAGGAACATCTCGCCGGGCAGGTCGCGGACCTTCTCCGCGGCGACGCCATCGGTGCGCCACAGCTCGAACGCGGACGGTTTCGACGTCTGGGCATGTCCCCGCTCGCGTACGAACCGGACGATGCCCGTGTCGTCGACCACCGGGGTGCGCACGATCGACCACCGGTCGGCATCGCCGGTGAACGCGGTGACCCGCTGCCACGTGCCGGAGGACACGTCCGCTCGCCACACGTTGTCGAGGGTGTCGTCGTGGGATCCGACGCCGGGGACGTCCTCCTGCACCACGGAGAGCAGGACCCCGGGCGCCAGGAACACCGGAGAGAACACGCCCACCGCCCCCGGCGGGGGGGCGAGCGCGCGGGCCTCGCCCGCCGGATCGAGCACCTCGATGCGAGCCAGATCCACCGCGTAGGCCAGCTCCCCCCGGGACGACCACGCCGGGTGGGTGACCTCCCCACCGGGAGCGAGCCGCTTCAGACCGGCGGGAGTCACGATGGTGATGACGTCGGGGCCGGCCCGGTCCTCGACGTATGCGACGCCGGATCCCTCCCCCGCTGCGACGTGCCGGAGGACGGCCTTCGGCGACCCCGTGTGCAGGTACGCGGCGCGCCGGCCACGTCCACCGATCGTGACCAGCCGCCCCGGCAGCGCCGCCATCGGATCCTCACCGCGGGCCAGTGGGGACCTCGCGTCGGCCATCCCCCGGACGGCGTCCTCGGGGCAGGCCATCCCGGCCTCACCGAGCGCCAGCGTCATCGGTGCGGCCACAGCCGCGGCCAGCAGGAGGAAGAGGAAGATGCGTGGGCGTGGAAGGTGAAGCGTCATCTCGCCTCCTCTAGTAATCGGTGACGTACTGGAAGTGATGTGGATCGCGCCACGACAGCCCCCACCGGAACCGGTGCCCGGGGTAGCCGCCGCGGAACACGTTGGGGACGTAGTACCCGTAGTCGACGCCGTTGGCCCCCTTCCCGTTCCAGTACGACTGTCCGGCCGGATTGCGCTTCGTGTTGGTGTCGATGGCTGCCCCGAACGCATGCGTCGACCAGTTGCTGCTCCCCCGCATCCGACGGCAGTTGTATCCGTACTCGCCGTAGTCGAGGGCTCCGTCGCGGTGATCCGCCCGGATGTGGGTCCTGATGTTGTACCCGACGTTCCGGCTCAGGTAGGGGTGGTAGTAGACGTAGCCGCCGTCCCACCGCCCGTTGATGTGCGGGAAGTGCGTCCGCGCGTCGTTGGCCCGGCCGTTGCACGCCTTGCCGAAAACGCGGACCAGGTCGGCGTAGCCCTTCGGCCGGTACGGGACCCCCTTGGACGAATGGTCGTGGGTCCAGTCCCGCAGGTGCTGGGCGTGGACGGCGACGGGGACGAGCGTAACCGTGCCGGCCAGCACCGCGGCCACCCCCCTTCGTGCGAGCATTGGTCGCCACCTCCTCGATCTCGTCCGGCGGAGGAGGCGACCGGCTGTGGATGGACTCGGTGGCAGGGTATCGGGCCCGTGGCGTCAGGCCATCCCCCGAGCGGGGACCTTCGCGCCCCCGGATGGGGGAATCGTGGCCGAGGCTACTTCGAGGCGGCCTCCATCTCGCCCAGGACCGCCTGGGCGGCGGCGAGACGGGCCAGCGGCACGCGATACGGCGAGCAGGAGACGTAGTCGAGCCCGATCTCGTGGAAGAACCCGACCGACGACGGATCGCCCCCATGCTCCCCGCAGATGCCGAGCTTGATGTCGTCGCGCGTCTTCCGCCCCTTCTCGCACGCCGTCCGGACCAGGTCGCCGACCCCGTACTCGTCGAGGGACTCGAACGGGTTCACGGCCAGGATCTTCTCCTCGAGATAGCGCGGCAGGAACATGGCCTCCACGTCGTCCCGGGAGAAGCCGAACGTCGTCTGGGTGAGGTCGTTCGTGCCGAACGAGAAGAACTCCGCATCCTCGGCGATCTCGTCGGCGACGAGCGCGGCTCGGGGCAGCTCGATCATCGTTCCCACCAGGTAGTCGAGCTCGACCTTCCGCTTGGCCAGCACCCCTTCGGCGACCTCGCGAACGTCCCGAGCCACCGCCTCCAGCTCGGACTTCGTCGCCACCAGGGGCACCATGATCTCGACGTGGGGGTCGCCGCCCCGTCCCTTGACGTTGCTCGCCGCCTCGATGATGGCCTGGACCTGCGTGCGGTAGATGTCGGGGTACAGGATGCCCAGCCGGCAGCCCCGCAGGCCGAGCATGGGGTTGTTCTCTTCGAGGGCCACCACCTCGCGCAGCACCTTCTCGGTGCCCCGCTTGCCGCCGAACTCGCGGAGGATCTCCTTCGATGCCTTCCGCTGCGGCGTGGCCATGGCCAGCTCCAGCTCCTTCGACGACGGAAGGAACTCGTGGAGCGGCGGGTCGAGGAGGCGGATCGTGACCGGCAGGCCGTCCATGGCCCGGAAGATGGCCTCGAAGTCCTTCCGCTGCGCGGTGAGCAGCTTCTTCAGGCCCTCGAAGTAGGGGGCCACGCCCCGGGCCTTCAGCGCGGCCTTGGCCTTCCTGACCCGCTCCTCGGTCTTCTTCCGGGTCTTGCCCCGGGCCTCACGGTGCTCGGCCTCCGACTCGGCCAGGGCCAGCTGGGCGGCCCGGGCGTGCGGTGCCGACAGGATCACCTGGCGGAACGTGGGCAGGCGAGGATCACCGGGCGTCCCGAACATGTGCTCGGTCCGGCACAGCCCGATCCCCTCGGCCCCGAACTTCCGACCGGTCTTGGCCGAGGGGCCGTCGTCGGCGTTGGCCCGCACCCTGAGCCGGCGAAGGTTGTCGGCCCACCCCAGCAGCGTCTCGAAATCACCCGACACCTTCGGCTCCACCAGCGACACCTCGCCCCTGACCACGCGGCCGGTCGTCCCGTCGATGGAGATCACGTCGCCCTGCTTCACCTTGCTGCCGTCGACCGTGAACGTCCGGGCGGCGTGGTCGATCTTCAGGGCCTCGGCCCCACAGACTGCGGGCTTCCCCATGCCGCGGGCCACCACGGCTGCGTGCGACGTCTTCCCGCCGTGCGACGTCAGGATGCCCCGGGCGGCGATCATGCCGTGGAGGTCGTCGGGGTTCGTCTCCCGGCGAACCAGGATGACGGCCTGCCCGTCGCTCCCCCACGCCTCGGCGGTGTCGGCGTCGAACACGGCCCGGCCCACCGCTGCCCCCGGGCTGGCGTTGATCCCCTTGGCCAGGACGGTGACGTCGGCCTTGGGGTCGAACTGGGGGTGGAGCAGCTGATCGAGCTGGGCCGGCTCCACGCGAGCGACGGCCTCATCCCTGGTGATGAGCCGTTCGCCGACCATGTCGACGGCCATCTTCACCGCCGCGGCACCGGTGCGCTTGCCGACCCGCGTCTGGAGCATCCACAGCTTGCCGTCCTCGATGGTGAACTCGATATCGCACATGTCCTTGTAGTGCTTCTCCAGCTTGGACATGATCCGCTGGAGCTGGCGGAACGCCTCGGGGTTGAGCCGCCCGAGGTCGGCCAGCGGCAGCGTGTTACGGATGCCGGCCACCACGTCCTCGCCCTGCGCGTTGGGGAGGTAGTCGCCGTAGACGCCCTTCTCGCCGGTGGCCGGGTTGCGCGTGAACGCCACGCCGGTTCCGGAGTCCTCGCCGCGGTTCCCGAACACCATGGCCACGACGTTCACCGCCGTGCCGAGGTCGTCGGGGATGCGGTACTGCTTGCGATACGTCTTGGCGCGTTCGTTGTTCCACGAGCCGAACACGGCCTCGATGGCCATGTGCAGCTGGTCCTTGGGATCCTGCGGGAAGAGCCGGCCGGCATGATCGCGCACGATGCGCTTGAAGCGTTCGACCACGTCCTGGAGGTCGATGGCGTCGAGATCGGTGTCGGTGACCTTCGCTCCCTTGCGGGCCTTCTTCCGCTCGAGCTCGTCCTCGAACGCCTCCCCGGGGATGCCCATCACGATCTTGCCGAACATCTGGATGAACCGGCGGTACGAGTCGAAGGCGAAGCGGTCGCTGGCCGCCTGGCGGGCCAGGCCGTAGACGGACCGGTCGTTCAGCCCCAGGTTCAGGACGGTGTCCATCATGCCCGGCATCGAGTACTTCGCCCCGGAGCGGACCGACACAAGGAGGGGGTTCTCAAGGTCGCCGAGGCGCCGCTTCATCCGGTCCTCGAGGCGGCGCAGCCCCTCGTTGACCTGGCGGTCCATCCCGCTGGGAAAGTCCTCGGTGCGCAGGTACTCCAGGCACGCCGCGGTGGTGATGATGAAGCCGGGGGGGACGGGAAGACCCAGGCGGGTCATCTCGGCCAGGTTTGCTCCTTTCCCACCGAGCAGGTCCTTCATCTTCATGTTGCCCTGGTGGAAGTCGTAGACCCACTTGGTGGCCGCGTGGGGCATCCCCGCCTCCTGATCCCGTCTCCGGTTGCACTCTACCGGAGGGCCCGGCCGAGCAGGAGGGGACGGCCGCAACGATTTCCGTTGCGCCACCGTGCTAGGATGTCGGTGGGAGGTGGGAACCTGTGCCGGTGCCGGTTCGGGAGAAGCTTCGAGCGGTGGCCAGGGACCTGGGCAGTCAGGCCCGGGTGGCCAGGGCGCTGGGCGTGAGCGCCTCGCGAGTGAGCCGCTGGCTCCGCCAGGGAGAGGAGCCCGACGCCGAGAACCGCCGGAAGGTGGAGGGCCTCGAGTTCGTCCTGGCCCGGCTCCTCCAGGTCTACCTCCCGGAGACCGCCATCAAATGGCTGAACGGGATGAACCCCCTCCTCAACGACTTCCGCCCCATCGATCTCATCGCCGGAGGCCGGGTCAGCGAGGTGCTCGAAGCGATCGACGCCGAAGAGTCCCTCGGCTACGCGTGATGCTGGTTCGAGCCTTCCCCTGGCTCCCCGGCGCGGCGGCCGAGGAGCCCGGAGGACCGCTGCACGTGGCCCGGCTCCTGCAGGGCGGGAGCCGCCACGACAACCCCGCCCAGTACGGGGTTCTCTACGCGAGCAGGGATCCCGTTTCCGCGGCGGCCGAACGGCTTCGATCGTTCCGACGATGGGAGCTGGCCGATGCCGACTTCCTTCGGCCCGACGGGGCCCGGTATGCGCTGATCACGCTCGACGACGAAGACGTCGCCGAGCTGGTCGACCTGGACGATCCGTCCGTCCTCACCGCCCGGGACCTCCGCCCGTCGATGGTCGCCACGCGCGAGCGGCGGGCGACTCGACGGATGGCCCTTGACCTCTACGAGGACGGCGCCGACGGGATCTCGTGGTGGTCGACGATCGAGGCCTCCTGGACGAACGTCTCGCTGTTCGCCGAACGGTGCCTCGATCGACTGGTTGTGACGTCCGATCCCGAGCCGCTCGGTGTCGAACATGCCGCGGTGCGCGATGCGGCAGCCGCGCTCGGGATCCGTCTCAGCGCCTGAGCTCCGGACCCTACTCGCCCAGGAAGTAGTTGGCGATGAACCAGAGAATGACGATGGTGATGATGAGGATGAACCCGTACTTGGCGATGGCGAATCCCGTGAGGCCCACGCCCTCGGGGGTTCCGGCGCCATGGCCGTGATCGTGCGTGTCCGCATGGCCGTGATCGTGCGTGTCCGCATGCCCGTGATCGTGGGTCAATGTGTCCACCTCCTTTCCATCTCCTCCCAGCCTTCCCGGGGCAGGAGGCACGGAAACGGGGCCGTTTGATGGGCTCGCGGAGTGGTCATGTACAGAGCGAACGGCACGGGGGGTGCCCATGAGCACAGACGAGCACGAGTTCGAGACGGATCGGGCGGAGTACGACGCCGTCGATCACGCCCGCGGAGGGTTCAGCTTCGGGGCCACGCTGACCGGCGTTCTGGTGGCCCTCGGAGCGCTGTCCCTGCTGACCGCGCTGGTCGGAGGGATCGCCGTGGCCACGGGGCTCGCCGACGAGATCGGCACTGCCGACACGGCAACCGTCGGCTGGGGGCTCGGCATCGGCCTGGTGGTGGTGCAGTTCATCTCGTACCTGTGGGGCGGGTACACCGCCGGCCGGATGGCCCGGGGCGCCGGCCTCCTGCACGGGTTCATGGTCCCGCTGGCCGCGCTGCTGATCGCCGGAGCCGTCATCGGTATTGTCGCCGGGCTCGGCGCCCGCGCCGATGTGGCGCTCGGTCTGAGGACCGTACGGCTGCCGGTGACCGAGGACATCGTCGTGCAGGCGGGCATCGC
>DASQUI010000066.1:0-15426 GCA_035641375.1 Actinomycetota bacterium | reverse complement strand
CCGCCGGCGGGTCCGCGGGCCCGGTCTCCAGGGCCTGGAGGCCCTGCTTGAGCAGCAGGAACAGGCGGATGTTCCGCTCGTGCTCCTCGGCGACCTTGTCGACCGCCTCCAGCATGGCCCCGCCCGCCGCGACGAGGGCGTAGTCCTCGCGGATCGAGCGGAACGGGTGGACGATCTCGGCCTGGGTCACCGTGTCGAGGCTTCGCCCCCGGTACAGCATCAGGCTGACGTGAGTGAACGGCTCCAGGCGGGCCCCGAACTTGCTCATCGTCCGGCGCAGCCCCTTGGCCACGGCCCGAACCTTCCCGGAGCCCTGCGTCAGGATGGTGATGATCTTGTCGGCTTCGGCCAGCTTGAACGAGCCGAGCACGACCCCCTGCTCCTTGTACAGCGGCATCGCCCCCGAATCGTACCGCCGGGTGGGGGTGGGGCCGGGGAGGCGGGTCAGTCCAGCAGGCCGGACCGAAGGGCGGCGCCGACGGCGCCGGCCCGGCTGTACACCCCGAGCCGGCCGAAGATGCGCTCGACGTGGTTCTTGACCGTGAACTCGGACAGGCCCAGCTCGGCGGCGATCTCGGACCTCGCCTTCCCCTCGGCGATCAGACGGACCACTTCACGCTGCCGGGGGGTGAGGGTGGCCGGAGCATTGCGGTCTGGGGCGAAGGCGACGGCCATATCCCCGCAATGGTGCCCGCGCCGGCCTGGTCCGTGAATAGCTCGATGTGGGCATCTTTGCCTGGTTCGGATGGGTGAGGCGCCTCAGGCGCCCATCGGGTGCCAGACCGTCTTCATCTCCGTCAGATCGGTGACCGCGTACGGCGTCGCAGCGTCATCGGAGGCCCAGTCGTTCCCGTCGGCCCGCACCACCCGCTTCACGTTCTCCGCGGCCAGCTCCTCGCACCGAGCGAGCAGCTCGTCGGGAACCCCGGTGAGATCGACCGCGTTCACATCCATGTGCCCGCACAACCACGGGACGAGCTCCTCCTTCGAACCGGTCAGGAGATTGACGACGCCGCCGGGGACGTCCGACGTGGCCAGCACCTCGGTCAGCGTCACCGCCGGCAGCGGCCAGCCCTCCGAAGCCAGCACGACGGCGGTGTTGCCCGACACGATGGCCGGGGCCAGGCGGGAGGCGAGCCCGAGGAGCGACGGCCGCTCGGGGGCAACCACCCCGATCACACCCATGGGCTCGGGGATCGTGAAGTTGAAGTACGGCGCGGCCACCGGATTCACGGTCCCCGCGACGTGGTGGATCTTGTCGGCCCACCCCGCGTACCACACCCAGCGGTCGATGGCCGCCGCGACCTCCCCACCCGGGTCGTCACCGCCGCCCCGGGCGATCTCGTCCTCGAACTGGACCCGGCGGCCCTCCAGGAGCTCCGCCACCCGGTACAGGATCTGCCCCCGGTTGTACGCGGTCTTCGCGCTCCACTCCGGCGAGGCCGCACGAGCGGCGTGCACCGCGTCGCGGATGTCCTTCCTCGACGCCAGCACGGCCCAGGCCGCCAGCTGCTGACCGGCGTCGTGCACCGGATAGGAGCGCCCCGACTCCGACCGCACGAACGCACCCCCGATGGAGAGCTTGTACGTCTTCCGGACGGGGAGCCGCTCGCTCATGGCCGGCCGTTCCCCTCGAACGCCAGGTAGGGCTCCAGCCCGTGCAGGCCGCCCTCGCGGCCGAAGCCACTCTCTTTGTAGCCGCCGAACGGGCTGGACGGATCGAAGCGGTTGTACGTGTTGGCCCAAACGACCCCGGCCCGGAGGCGGGACGTCATCCACAGGATCCGCGACCCCTTCTCCGTCCACACACCTGCCGACAACCCGTACGGGGTGTTGTTGGCCTTCTCGATGGCTTCCTCCGGCGTGCGGAACGTGAGCACAGACAGCACCGGCCCGAAGATCTCCTCCTGAGCGATGCGGTGCGACTGCGAGACTCCGGTGAACAGGGTCGGCCGGAACCAGTAGCCGCGCTCGGGCAGGTCGCAGGCGGGCTGGTACAGTTCGGCGCCCTCCTCGAGGCCGGCGGCGACGAGCTCCTCGATCTTGCGCAGCTGCTGCGAGGAGTTGATCGCCCCCACGTCGGTGTTCTTGTCGAGCGGGTCACCGACCCGGAGCGTTCCCAGCCGGTCCTTCAGCTTCTCGAAGAGTGGCTCGAACACCGACTCCTGCACGAGGAGCCGGGAGCCGGCACAGCAGACGTGTCCCTGGTTGAAGTAGATCCCATTGACGATGCCCTCCACGGCCTGGTCGAGGGCGGCATCCTCGAACACGATGTTGGCGGCCTTCCCGCCGAGCTCCAGGGTGAGACGCTTCCCCGTCCCGGCCACGGCCCGGCGGATGATCTTCCCCACCTCGGTGGATCCCGTGAAGGCCACCTTGTCCACGGCGGCGTGGTTCACGAGCAAAGAGCCGGTCTCCCCGGCCCCGGTGAGGACGTTGACCACGCCGGGAGGCAGGTCGGCCTCCCGGAACACGTCGGCGAGCAGCAGCGCGGTTAGAGGTGTGGTCTCGGCCGGCTTCAGCACGGCGACGTTGCCGGTGGCCAGGGCCGGAGCCAGCTTCCACGCCGCCATCAGCAGCGGGAAGTTCCACGGGATGATCTGTCCGGCCACACCGATTGGCCGGGGCACCCGTCCCGGGAAGGCGTAGTCGAGCTTGTCGGCCCATCCCGCGTAATAGAAGAAGTGCGCGGCGGCCAGCGGCAGGTCGACGTCGCGCGATTCCTTGATGGGCTTGCCGCCGTCGACCGACTCGAGCACGGCGAACTCGCGAGAGCGCTCCTGGAGCTCGCGGGCCACGCGGTACAGGTACTTGGCCCGCTCGCGGCCGGGGAGGTCTCGCCAGTACCGCTCCCACGCCTGTCCCGCCGAGCCGACGGCCACGTCGACGTCCTCGGGACCGGCCTCGGCCACCTCGGCCAGCGTCTCCTCGGTGGCCGGGTTCACGGTCCCGAACCACCGGCCCGACCGTGGCTCCACGAAGTCGCCGTCGATGAACAGCCCCTTGCGGTCCTCGATCCGGACGATGTCGGTGGACTCACGCGACACCGCGTACTCGAACGGCTCCGGCCGCGTGGCCGGTGTCTTCGCTCCGCGCTCGAGGTCCTTGTCCATCAGTCCTGGGTGAAGTAGTCGGCGCCCTGGTATTGCCCCGTCCGGAGCTTCCGGATCTGCATCAGGATGTCGTTCAGCAGCGTCGAGGCGCCGATCCGGAACAGGTCAGGAGTGAGCCAGTCGGGACCGAGCGTCTCGTGCACGAGAACGAGGTACTGCCACGACTGCTTGGCCTTCCGGACCCCTCCGGCGACCTTGATGCCGACCCGCCGCCCCGTCTGGCGATGGAACTCTCGAGCCGCCTCCATCATGCACAGCGCCGCCGGCAGCGTGGACCCCGGCGTGATCTTCCCCGTCGACGTCTTGATGAAGTCGGCCCCGGCCGCCATGGCCAGCACGCTGGCCTTCCGAACCTGATCGTACGAGCCCAGCTCGCCCGTCTCCAGGATGACCTTGAGGTGGGCCTCCCCGGCGGCCTCGCGGTAGGCGGCGATCTCCTCGAAGGCCTTGTGGTAGCGCCCGGCCAGGAACATGGAGCGGTTGAGGACGACATCCACCTCGTCGGCGCCCTCGGCGACGACGTCGCGCACCTCGTCGATGCGCTCCGGCATCGGCGATAACCCGCTGGGGAAGGCGCCGGCCACGCTGGCGACCTTCACTCCCGATCCACGCAACGCCTCGACGGCCACGGGGACGAGGTTCGGGTAGAGGCACAGCGCGGCCACGCTCGGGATCGAGGGATCGGTGGGGTCCGGCCGGACGGCCTTGGCGGCCAGCTGCCGGACCTTGCCGGGGGTATCGCTCCCCTCCAGCGTGGTGAGGTCCATGCACCGGATGGCCAGGTCGAGCGCGTACGCCTTCGACTCACGCTTGATGGAGCGGGTCGCCAGGGAGGCGGCGCGCTCCTCGAGCGCCACGGCATCCACCGATGCGACCCGCGCGACCAGTCCCGCCGCTTCGGCGGCGCCGATCTCGGGCGTCGATCCGGGGATCCGGGCCGGGGCCTTGGCCACGGGGAGAAGCTCCTTTCCGGGGGGACCTCCATGGTAGCCCAGGTCGCGGCGTGGTTTGGGAGGGATCCGTGCTGGGCAAGACAAGCACATGCGCAGAGTGCTCCTGGCGCTCACCGTGCTGGTCACCGCGGGGTGCGAGGCTCTCCCCCCGCCACCCGAGGCCGGCCCCTCCCCCACCGTGGGCGACGTGGCCGAGGACGTCACGCCGACCCCGACCGATTGCCACGATCTCTCCGCCGCCGAGGCCGGGGAGGAGGTGGTGGTGATGCTCGACAACGAGTTCGAGCCGTCGTGCTTCGCCATCTCCTCGACCCAGGCGGTGCAACTGGCCAACAACGGCTCGAACCTGCACAACTTCTCCATCGCCGACGCCCTGGACGTCGACGTGGAGCCGGGGGGCCACGTCAACACCGATCCGCTCGAGGACGTCGTCGCCCCCGGAACGTACGACTTCTCGTGCAAGTACCACGCCGGCGTCGGTATGATCGGCGTGATCATCATCGAGTAACAACCGGAGGCTATCCCATGCACGGACGGCTGCTCGTGATGCTGCTCGCACTGGCCATGACCGCCTGTGGCGGTGGCGGGGAAGAGGCCACCGACGGCGCCACCGGCATGGCCAGCCCGACCCCCCCGGAGGAGGAGTGCCATGACGCCACCGGGGAGGACCAGGCCGTGGTGGTGATGGGGGACAACTTCTTCGACCCGACCTGCATCCAGGTCTCCACCGAGCAGGGGCTCGCGCTGCGGAACGACGGGGCGGCGCTGCACAGCTTCACAGTGGAGAACGTCGACCTCGACCTCGACGTGCAGGCCGGCGAGGAGACGAACACCGAAGCGTTGGGCGGCGCCATCGAGGTCGGCACGTACAAGTTCATCTGCAAGTACCACGCGCAGATGATCGGCGAGCTCCGAGTCGTGTAGCTCAGTACCCAAGGCGAGTGAGGGCGGCGGGGTCACGCTGCCATTCGCGCTGGACCTTGACGCGCAGCTCGAGGAACACCTTCTGTCCGAGGAGCCCCTCGAGCTCCGTGCGCGCCTCCGTCCCGACGCGCTTCAGCATGGCTCCGCCCTTCCCGATGACGATGCCCTTCTGGGAGTCCCGCTCGACGAGGATCAGAGCGTGGATGCGGACCAGGCGGTCGTCGCGCTCCAGCTCCTCCACCTGGACGGCGATCGAATGCGGCACTTCTTCGCGGGTGAGGGCCAGCGACTTCTCCCGGACGATCTCGGCGAGGCGGAACTCCAGGGACTGATCGGTGGCCGCACCGGGCTCGTAGTGGGGCGGCCCCTCCGGCAGCGCGGTGACGAGGACGTCGAGCAGCTCCTCGATCCCGGCACCGGTCCTGGCCGAGATGGGAACGAGATGATCAAAGGCCGCGAGCTTCGATGCCGCCTCGAGCTGGGCCAGGACGGCGCCCTCCTTCAGCACGTCGATCTTGTTGACGGCGCACACCTTGAGGCAGGGCAGCGGGACCACGCGATGGGTGGCCACGTAGGCATCACCGCGTCCCACCCCCGCGGCGGCGTCGACGACCTGCACGACCGCGTCCACGTCCTGCGTGCTCTCCCCGACCAGATCGTTGAGCCGCCTGCCCAGGAGGGTGCGTGGCTTGTGGAACCCCGGTGTATCGGTCAGCACGATCTGCCATCTGTCCCCGTCGACGACGCCGCGGATGCGGCCCCGGGTCGTCTGGGGCTTGTCGGTGACGATCGACACCTTCTCCCCCACCAGCGCGTTGACGAGCGTGGACTTCCCCGTGTTGGGTCGCCCGACCACGGCCACGAACCCGGAGCGGAAGCCCTCGGTCACGGGAGGTCGCGTGGGCCGAACGCGTCGGGAAGCAGGTCGGCGAGCCTGCGCTGCTGCCGCTCGCCGGAATCCCCCTCCGAGACGACCAGCATGTCCGGTCCGAACTCGTGGAGGACCTGGCGGCAGCCGCCGCACGGCCACGTCGGCGCCTCGGCCGAGGCGGCCACGGCCACCGCGACGAGGCGCCGGACCCCGCCGCTGACCGCTGCCTGGACAGCGGTCCGCTCGGCGCACACCGACAACGGGTACGCGGCGTTCTCGACGTTCGTTCCGGCCACGATGGTCCCGTCGTCGGTGAGCACCGCCGCTCCCACGGAGAACCCGCTGTAGGGCGCGTAGGCCCGGTCCCGGGCGTCACGGGCTGCGGCCACCAGCGCCTCGACCTGCTCCGGCGAGGGCTCAGGCACCGGCCTCATCCGCCTGCATGCCGTTCGTGCGCTCGACGACGACCTTGGCGATGCGGCGTCCCTGGACTCGCTCCGCGGTGAACCGCAGGTTCTCCAGCTCGACCGTCTCGCCCTGTCCGGGCAGGCGGCCGAGCATCCCCAGCATAAGCCCGCCCACGGTGTCCCACTCCTCGTTGGGGAGGTTCACGTCGAGCAGCTCGTTCAGCTCGTCGACGGGGAGGCGGGCGTTGACCCGGAACCGGTTGCTGCCGGCGGGCTCGACGCTGGGCTCCTCGCGGTCGTACTCGTCGGCGATCTCCCCGACGATCTCCTCCAGGAGATCCTCCAGCGTGACCAGCCCGGCCACCGAGCCGTACTCGTCGACCACGATGGCCAGGTGGAACGTGTTGCGCTGCATGTCCTTGAGCAGGTCGGAGACACGCTTCGACTCCGGAACGAAGAACGGCTTGCGGGCGATGTCGGTGAGCGTCCGGTCGGTGCGCTTGTTGCGCAGGTGACGGAGGACGTCCTTCGCGTATACGACCCCGACGATCTCATCGGGGCTCCCCCGATAGACGGGGATCCGCGAGAACCCGTGGCGGATCACGAGGTCCAGGATGTCGTCGAGCGAGGAGTTCATGTCGGCGACGATCATGTCGGGGCGAGGCACCATCACTTCGCGGACGACGGTGTCGCCGAATTCGAAGATCGCGTGGATGTACTCCTTCTCCTCCTCCTCGATGGCCCCTTCCTCATGGCCGACCTCGGCCATCTGCTTGATTTCCTCCTCGGAGACGAACGGCCCCTGCTTCAGCCCCCGGCCGGGGAGGAGGATGTTGGCCACGCCGATCAGGGCCCGGGTCGGCCAGGAGAGTGCCCGCCCCAGGAACCACACCAACGGGGCCAGGGCCAGCGCCGCCCGGTCGCTGTGGAGGATGCCGAATGTCTTCGACATGGCCTCGACGATGACGAAGTACAGCAGCGTGAATCCCGCCGATAAGAGCGTGATGCCCAGGCTGCCGTACAGCCGGTCGGCGATGATGGCCACGAGGATGGCCGAACCGTTCTGGGCCAGCATCACCGCGAGGTAGATCGAGTTCAGGTAGCGCGGCGGGTTCGATTCGATCTGCTCGAGCAGGACCGCGTTCCGCCGGCCCTCCTCGACCAGCGCCAGGGCTCGGACCCGGCTCATCCGGGTCAGCGATGACTCGGCCACGGCCAGCAGCGACCCGATCACGATCGGTTTCGTGGTCGTAGCCGAGCAGGTGGAGGACACCATGGACCACCAAGAGGCGGAGCTCGGCGGCCGGGTCGGCGCTCTGCTCGGCGGCCACCGCCGGACAGACCACCACGTCGCCGAGGAGGCCGTCCTCGTCCTGCGGGAACGAGAGAACGTCCGTGGCCCCGGGTTCGTCCAGGTACCGCTGGTGGAGGGCGGCCATCTCGTCTACGGTCACGAACGAGAGCGCCAGCTCCCCGGTGGCCACGCCCTCGGCGCGGAGCGCGCGCAGCGCCACGGCGGCCAGGTCATCCGGATCGACGGGAAGCTCCTGGCGGTTCGAGACGGCGACGTGGGGATCCGGGGGGTCGTCGTTCATCGAGGATCACTCGCCGGCTCGGGCAGCCCGCTCTCCGGAGCGCCGGTACGCCTCGACGATGTCCATGACGATCTTGTGCCGGACCACGTCGCGCGCGCCGAGGTGGATGAACTCGATCCCGTCGATGCCCTCCAGGATCTCCTCCACGACGACGAGACCGGAGCGTTGCCCGGCGGGAAGGTCGATCTGCGTGACGTCGCCGTTCACCACGGCCGTGGAGCCGAAGCCGAGGCGAGTGAGAAACATCTTCATCTGCTCTGGTGACGTGTTCTGGGCCTCATCGAGGATGATGAACGAATCATTCACCGTCCTTCCGCGCATGAAGGCCAGCGGCGCGACCTCGATCGTTCCCCGCTGCATCAGGCGCTGGAACGCATCGGGATCCATCATCTCGTAGAGGGCGTCGTACAACGGCTTCAGATAGGGATCGATCTTCTCGTACAGCGTGCCCGGGAGGAAGCCGAGCCTCTCGCCGGCCTCCACCGCCGGCCGCGTCAGGATGATCCGGGAAACCTTCCGCTCCTGGAGCGACCGCACCGCGTTGGCAACCGCCAGGTACGTCTTCCCCGTCCCAGCCGGCCCCACGGCGAACGTCACGGTGTTGCGCCGGATGGCATCGACGTACCGTTTCTGACCGACGGTCTTCGGTGCGATCGACCTCCCGCGCGACGTCAGCACGACGTCGCCGAGCACGTCCGAAGGCTTCCCCTCGTCGCGCTTCATCATGCCGATGGTCTGCTCGACCGATGCCGAGGAGAGCGCCTGCCCCCGCTCGAGCAGCGTGAGCAGCTCCTCGAACAGCTCGGCGGTCCTGTCGACCTCGCTCCCCTCCCCGGTGATGGTGATCTCGTTGCCGCGCACCAGGATCTGGAGGTCGAATGCCGCCTCGACGATCTTAAGGAATTCGTCGCGCTGACCGAGAAGGCTGACCATCGGGCGGTCGCCCGGGACCAGGATCTTGACCTGCTTCGTGGCCTTCGCCAATCGCTCTCTCGTTCGGAAAAGGGGCCGCCTCGGCGACCCCGCTCTCACGATTCTACTACCCCGGTGGCCACGACATCTTCCGCCCCCCGAGCAGGTGGAAGTGGATGTGGTGCACGCTCTGGCCCGCATCGGGGCCGGCGTTCGTGACCAGGCGCCAGCCCGAGCGATCGATCCCCTCCGACTTGGCCAGGTGAGCGGCGGCGTGGTGGATCTCCAACAACACGTTGGCGTCGCGATCCTTCAGCGCGCGCGCCGACTCGATGTGGTCCTTGGGGACGATGAGGATGTGGGTGGGGGCCTGCGGGTTGATGTCCCGGAACGCCAGGACATGATCGGACTCATGGACGACGTCGGCAGGCGCCTCCTTGGCCACCATCCGGCAGAAAAGGCACTGTTCCACGGGTCCGATTATCCGCCGAGACGCCCCACCGCCGCGAGCGCGATCGAGGCACCCACCAGGGCGGCGGTCTCCGTCCGGAGCAGGGTGGAGCCCAGGGACGCCAGGAGCGCTCCCCCATCCCTGGCCGCCTCGGCCCGCTCCTGGGGGATGCCGCCCTCGGGACCGACGAACAAGCTCAGCACCGGAGGGGGCGGATCGGGCACCAGCCTCAGCAACCCGGCGTGGGCGCCCTCCCACAGCAGGATCACGGTCCCCTCACCGAGGGCCCCTTCCATGGCCACGTCCCACGGCACCGGCCCGGCGACCTCCGGGAGGAACCGCCGCCCCGACTGCTTGGCGGCGGCGCGGGCCACGGCGTCGAGGCGCTCGGGCAGGCGGGCGGCCCGCTCCCCCGACCACCGGCGCACGCTTCGCTCCGCCTCGAGGATGGTGATGCCGTCCACGCCGATCTCGGTCAGCTTCTGCACGGCCCAGCTCAACCGCTCGCCCTTGGGCGCGGCCAGGAGCACCGAGACCCGGGGCACCGGGGCGGCCTCCACGGTCCGCTCCTCGACGACGGCGTCGAGGCGATCCCGGCCGACCTCGACGACGCGGCACATCACCAGGGCGCCATGAGCGTCCGAGCTCGTCAGGGCATCGCCGGGGGCCAGGCGCAGCGAACGGACGGCGTGCCGTCCGTCCTCCCCCGTCACCGACACCGTTCCGCCCCGTTCGGGGGCGCCGGCGAAGAAGTGGGGCTCGCTCACCCGCGCCGGCGGAGGCGGCCGGGGGTCGTTCCGCCGCCGGGACGCTCGTGGCGCAGGTCGGCCAGCTCCTCGACCAGGGCCCGCTCCTTCTTCCGCAGGCGCTCCGGGATGACCACGTCGATATCCACGTAGAGATCGCCGCGGCCGCCCCGTCCCAGGGACGGCACCCCGGCGCCGCGGACCCGAATCACACGTCCGGAGCGCGTCCCGGCGGGCAGCTTCACCGTCGTCGTCCCGTCGAGCGTGGGGATCTCGATCTCGGCTCCGAGCATCGCCTGGGTCACCGGCACCTCCAGTGCACACACGAGATCGGCGTCGCGCCGCTCGAAGATCTCGTGCGGTTCCACGCTGAGCGATAGGTACAGATCGCCGGGCGGCCCACCTCGCCGCCCGTGATCGCCGCGCCCCTCCAGACGGAGCTCCACGCCATCGGCCACGCCGGCCGGCACCTCGATGTGCACGTTCTCGGCAGCCCCAACCCGCCCCTCACCGCGGCACGTCGTGCACGGCGAGGGGATGACCTGCCCGGACCCCTCGCATGCCGGGCACGGCCGCGACGTCATGACCGCGCCGAGGACGCTGCGTCGAACGTCGGACACCTCACCGGTGCCGCCGCACGTCCCGCAGCGAGAGGGCGTCGTTCCCGGTTCCGCCCCCTCCCCTCCGCACCGATCGCACCGCACCCGGCGCTCCACCGGGACCTTCCTGGCCACCCCGAACGCGGCCTCCTCGAAGGTGAGCGGCAGGACGAGGTGGAGATCGTGGCCGCGCGTGGCCGCCGATCGAGCTCCCCGGCGGCGGCGGAACGGAGAGCCGAAGAACGCCTCGAAGATGTCAGAGAAGTCCCCCATGAACGAGAACATGTCCGGGGTGAGCCCCTCGCCTCCGAACAGGTCGTACCGACGCCGCTTCTCGGGGTCGGACAACGTTTCGTAGGCCAGGTTGATCTCCTTGAAGCGATGCTCGGCTTCGGGATCGGCGTTGACGTCGGGATGGAGCTCCCGGGCCAGCCGCCGGAACGCCCGCCTGATCTCGTCCTGGGTGGCATCCCGTCCGACGCCCAGGACCTCGTACAGGTCGCGGGTCTGGGCCACGGGCCCTACCCGGCGAAGGGATGGACGACGTCGGAGAGCCGACGGGCCACGGCCAGGGCCGCCGCCATGGCCGAGCCGTACTCCATCCGCGTCGGCCCGATCACGGCGATGGCTCCCACCGGCGACGCGCCGACGCGGTAGCGGGCGATGACCACGCTTGCCTCGCTCATGGCGGCCAGGCGGTTCTCCCGCCCGATCCGAACGGCCAGGTCGTCGGCCTCGGCGGCGAGACGGTGGAGGAACCGCAGGATCGTGGCTTCTTCGTCCAGGGCGTCGAAGAGGCGCCGGAGGGTCTCGCGCTGCTCGAAGGCCTCCTCGCCGGCGATGTTCCCCACGCCGCCGATGAACACGTGCTCGTCGTGGGGATCGCGTTCGAGGTCGGCGAAGGCCTCGGCCACCGAGGCCAGCACCTCGCGGTCCCCTTCCGCCGCCTCCAGGGCCATGGCCCGGGCCCGGTCCCTGGCCTTGCCGTAGGTGAGCCCGCCGAACCGCTCGGCCAGCACCCGCGACACCCGGTCGACGGCATCGGACAGGCCCGGCAGCTCCAGGGCCCGCCGGTCCACCCGGCCGGTGTCGGTGACCACCAGAAGGAGCGCGCCGGTGCCGAGGGGCACCAGGTCGGCCCGGACCATGCCCCCCCGCTCCACGACGGGTGGGAGGGCCACGGCGGCATAGTTCGTCATCTCGGCGAGCACGTGCGCGGTCCGCCGCATCAGGTCCTCGACGTCGGCCGCGCGGTCGTCGAGGGTGGCCACGATGGCCCGGCGCTGGGCCTCGGGAAGGCGTGGCAGGTTCCCCAAGGTGTCGACGTAGAACCGGTATCCGCTGTCGGTGGGGATCCTCCCCGCGGAGGTGTGGGGCTGGACCAGGAAGCCGAGGTCCTCCAGCGCAGCCATGTCGTTGCGGATGGTGGCTGCGCTGACGTTCAAGCGGTACCGGCCGGCCAGGCTCCCGCTGCCGACGGGCTCCCCGCTGCGGATGTACTCCCGGACGATGGCCCGGAGGATCCGGGTCCTCCGATCGTCCAGTTGAGTGAGTGGCATGATGTCCCCATTATTAGCACTCTCAACCCGAGAGTGCTAGGAACCGCGCTTGGCCGCAGCACGGGTACCATGGAACCGCCTGGCCACGAAGGAGCATCCGTGAAGGACGAGCACGAGCAGCATCCGCCCGCGGCGGGCGAGCATCACCACGACCACGGGCCCGACGCCGTCGATGTCCACCGGGGTCACCAGGAGATGGATCCCGGCCACGACGGGCACGGTGGGCACGACGCGCACGCGGGACACGGGGGCCACGAGGGCCACGCAGTGATGTTCCGCAATCGCTTCTGGGTCTGCTTCGCTCTGACGATCCCCATCCTCGTCTACGCCGAGAGCCTGTGGCGCATCGTCGGGCTGGAGGCGCCGTCGCTCCCCGGCGGGCAGGCCGTCTCGTTCGTGCTCGGCACCCTGATCTACCTGTACGGGGGCAGCGTCTTCCTGACCTCGGCCGTCGACGAGATCCGCAGTCGCCAGCCGGGGATGATGACGCTGGTCGCCGTGGGCATCAGCGCGGCATACCTGTACAGCGCGGCGACGACGTTCTTCCTCGAGGGCGAGGGCTTCTACTGGGAGCTGGCCACGCTGGTCGACATCATGCTGCTCGGTCACTGGATCGAGATGCGCGCCGTCGGCCGGGCCCAGGGGGCGCTGGCCGAGCTGGCCAAGCTCCTGCCCGATACGGCGGAGAAGGTCACCGACGGCCGCACCGAGGAGGTCCCCCTGGACCAGCTCGCCGTCGGCGACGTTGTGCTCGTTCGTCCCGGGTCGCGCGTGCCCGTCGACGCCGAGGTGGTCGAGGGCGAGTCGCACATGGACGAATCCATGCTCACCGGCGAGTCGCGCCCGGTGAAGAAGGGCGAGGGCGACGGCGTCGTCGCCGGCACGGTCAACGAGGAGGGAGCGCTGCGGGTCCGCGTCACCAAGACCGGTGAGGAGACGGCGCTGGCCGGGATCATGCGGCTCGTTGCCGAAGCCCAGGCATCGAAGTCGCGCGCCCAGGCCGTCGCCGACCGCGCCGCGATGTGGCTCACGTACATCGCCGTCGGCTCCGGCGTCATCACCGCGGTGGCCTGGGCGCTGTTCGACGCGGCCCGGGGCACCGACTTCATCGTCGAGCGCGCCGTCACCGTCGTCGTCATCGCCTGCCCCCACGCCCTCGGGCTGGCCGTGCCGCTGGTCATCGCCATCTCGACGGCGATCTCCGCTCGGAACGGGCTGCTGGTCCGGAACCGGATGGCCCTCGAACAGGCCCGCGACCTCGACGTCGTGGTGTTCGACAAGACGGGGACGCTCACCGAAGGCGACCTCGGCGTGGTCGGCATCGCCTCATCGAACGGCCGCCCGGAGGAGGAGCTCCTGGCCATCGCGGCGGGGATGGAGGCGAACAGCGAGCACGCCCTGGCCCGCGCCGTCGTCGGGGAAGCGCAGCGACGGAGCGTGACACCCTCCGCCGTCTCGGGGTTCGAGGCGCTGAAGGGTCGAGGCGTCCGCGGCCGCGTCGACGGCCGAGAGGTGCACGTCGGCGGTCCCCGCCTGCTGGAGGAGATCGGGACCGAGCTGACCGGCGACCTCTCCGACCGAGCCGAGGCATGGTCGCGAGAGGGGAAGACCGTGGTCACGCTGCTGGAGGATGGGAAGCCGTCCGCCGTGCTCGCCCTGGCCGACGTCATCCGACCCGAGTCGAAGGAGGCGGTGCAGAGGCTGAAGGAGCGCGGGCTGGCCGTGGCCATGATCACCGGCGACTCCGAGGACGTGGCCAACTGGGTGGGTGGCGAGCTCGGCCTCGACGAGGTGTTCGCCCAGGTGCTTCCCGACCAGAAGTCGGGCCGGGTCAAGGAGCTTCAGGAACAGGGGCGGGTGGTGGCCATGGTCGGCGACGGGGTGAACGACGCCCCGGCGCTGGTGCAGGCCGACGTGGGGATCGCCATCGGCGCGGGGACGGACGTGGCCATCGAATCCGCGGACGTGATCCTGGTGCGCGACGACCCCCGGGACGTGGGGCGGGTGCTCGACTTGTCTCGGGCCAGCTACCGGAAGATGGTCCAGAACCTGGCCTGGGCCACCGGGTACAACGCGGTGGCCATCCCCCTGGCCGCCGGCGTGCTGGCACCGCTGGGGATCTTCCTGGCCCCGGCGGTGGGGGCGCTGCTCATGTCGATCTCGACCATGATCGTCGCGGCCAACGCGCAGCTGCTGCGGGGGACGCTCCGCCGAGCCTGACACGGCGGAGCGCCGTCCCCGTCAGCTACGGTCGCTCACGCGGTGCCGCCCCGCGATGACCGCCGAAGGGCGACGATCAGGGCGATCGACGCGACGACCAAGCCGCCTCCCCCGAGGGCCATCGGCAGCGCCGATCCGTCCGTCTCCCCTTCGTCGCCACCGGACCGCAGCGCGGCCACGTCCTTCTGGATCCGGGCCAGCACGGCCAGCTCTCCCTCGCCCTCACCCGCTCCGAAATCCAGGACCTCGACCGTGGCCGCCGGCGTCTCGGCGTCGGGAGGGCCGGTCCACTCCACGACCTCGCCCGAGTCGTACGTCTGCAGCGTGGGGAACTCCAGCGCACCCGGCTCTTCGGGGATGCGGGCCGAGAAGCCGAACTCGGTGAACTCACCCGGCTCGACCTTCCCCCCGGCCCACGTCACCGTGTCGACGACCTCGCTGATCTCGGTTCCGAACAGCTCCACCGGCTCGTCGAGCTTCTTCATGGTGACGGTTCGCTCCCACCCCGGCTCGTCCTGGAAGCTGACGAGGAACAGCGTTTCCGGGAACCGCACCTCCACCATGGTCGTGTTCCCGTCGGGACGCTCGTTGGGGACACGAACCGCGAATCGGGAGAACGATCCCGGAGAGGCCTCCGGGGGATTGAGCGTGACGTGCGCCCACGCCGGAGGCACCATCGCCAACGCCACGACCACGCCCATCGTGACCACGAACAACTTCTTCACCTCATCCTCCTCATCGATTGACGGTGAACGTGACCCTGGTTCGGACCTCGGTGAATCGATCGACCTTGGCCACGAGCTCGAGCTCCCACTCCCCCGGCACCGACAGGTGCAGGCCCTCGATCCTCCAGCGCCTGTGCCCATGTTTCATGGCCTCGGCCGGCAGTGGGCCGATCTCTTCCTCGGGCATGCGGAACAGCGCGCGCATCCCCTCGAAGTCCGCCGGCATGCCCTGGGCGGATCGTGCCCTCAGGTGGACGACGTTCTCCCCGACACGATTCGGATCGACCATGATCTCGAGGTTGTGGTCGCCGATGCGGACGTCCTGGACGAACGGGCCGGAGATTCCGGCGG
>DASQUI010000065.1:0-9148 GCA_035641375.1 Actinomycetota bacterium | reverse complement strand
CCGCGGCGTCGTCTGCCCGTTAGCCTTCTCGATGATGGCGGAAATCAGATCGCCCTTCTTGAGCTTCTGGTAGCCCTCCATGTCGAGCGATTGGGCGATCTGCTGCAGCTCGGGCAGGACCTTCCGCTCCAAGGCGGACTTTTCCATCGTGGGCATATCCACTTACCTTCCTCCCTCGTTCAGTTGTTCCCTGAGCTTGTTCCAGTCGGCGGTGAACTTCTCCACCCCCGCGTCGGTGAGCGGATGCTTCACCAACTTCGTAAAGACGTCGTATGGCATGGTGGCGATGTCGGCGCCGGCCAGCGCTGCATCAACGATGTGCATGGGATGGCGGAGCGATGCGGCCAGGACCTGCGTCTCGTATCCCTGGACATCGAAGATCTCACAGATCTGGCGGAGGGCGTGCATCCCGTCGGCGGCGGCATCGTCGATCCGTCCGAGGAACGGCGAGACGATGTACGCCCCGATCTCGGCGGCCAGGATCGCCTGGGCCGGGGAGAACACCAGCGTGACGTTCACGCGGATGCCGTCGTCGGTGAGCCGCTTCCCGGCCTCGAGCCCGGCCGGGGTCATCGGCACCTTGACGACAGCGTTGGAGCCCATCGCGGCGAGCTCCTTCCCCTCCTCGTACATCGCGGCGGCCTCGGGCTCGGTGGTCTCCAGCGAGACGTCGCCGTCAACCTCGGCCAGGATCTCTTTCCACGCCTGGTGCGGGTCCTTCCCCTCCTTGCCGATCAGCGTGGGGTTGGTGGTCACGCCGGAGAGGACCCCCCACCGGTTGACCTCGCGGATCTCATCGAAGTTCGCCGTGTCCAGGAACAGCCTCACCGGGACTTCCCTCCTTCCAGCTCCAGCACGTGATCGGCCGGCATCCCGGCGGATCGACCCCCCCGCCAGCTCTCGGCTCGATCGACGACGAGGTCGATGATCGAGGCGATGGTCTGGTCCAGGTTGTAGCTGGCCACGACGGGCCAGCCGCGCGAAAGGGCCTGGCTCTTGATGTATTTCTGCACCTTCCTGATGTTGCCGAAACCATTCAGATAGCGGTCCATCGGCCGGGCCGCCGAGTCGGCGCTGCGGGCCACGAAGTGGCTGCGGTGCAGCTCCTCGTCTTCGACCGTCACGACCACCGGCACGGCCAGCACCTCGGTGGCGAACTGTTCCACGTCGAGGAACCCCGGGACGAGATGGGCGCCCTCGATCACCATGCTGGTGCCCTCCACCGCGGCTCTCTCGACCAGCGAGCGCACACCCACCGCGACGGCCGCGGTCTGCTCGCGGAATCCGACGATGACCTTGTCGGCCGGCGGCGGGGGCGGCTCCCGGAGGGCGGCATCGGCCTCAAACGACGACGTGTACAGCGTCGGCATGAGGTCTTGCGAGAACAGCCCGCGCATGACCTCACGCACCGCGTCGGTGGGGACGACCCGAACGATGCCGAGTCGAGCCGCCAGCTGCGTGGCGACCGTCGACTTCCCGACGCCGGTCGCACCGCCGATGAGGATCACCAAGGGGACCTGCAGCCGTCCGACCTCCTGCCACCGCACGAAGTTCTTGGCATAGCGCTCCCCCGCGACGTCGCGCAACACGCGAGCGGTCAGGTTACGGAGGTCCTCGGTGGCGATCGAGTCGATCCCCCGGGCCACCAGGTGGTCCTCGATCTTCTCGGCCACCTGATACGAGCGGTACGGCGACAGCCCGGTGACCATGACCTGCGAGGCGGTCAGCCCCTTTGAATAGGGCAGACCCGGCTCCTGGTCCGAGATCGTGATGTGCGTGCTGCGTTTGCGGAATCTCATCGCTCTTCGGCTCTGCTCACGGCGAGTCGGGCCGTCTCCTCCAGGAGGTCGGGGAGCTCCCCATCACCCTCCAGCGTCTCTGCTCGGTTGTCGGCGAACACCACCCGCGCACCCCGGGCCACGGCGCGGTCGGCGGCCACGTCGACCGCCGCCGCTTTCAGCTCCGTGAGGAGCACATCGAAGGCCGGCGCGGCTTCCAGGTCCTCGATCAGGCCGGCGCGATCGGCGAGCCGATGCGTCCGCCCGACGACGGTGCACCCGGAGGAATCCTCGAGATGCGAAGCGAGCATCGCTCCGGCATTCGGCGGGGCTGTGGTGGCGAAGTACACCTTCCTCCCCCGTACGTCCTCCAGTGGGAGCGGTCGGAAATCGGTGACGACCAACCGCGCATCCGGCCGCAACCGGCGAACGTGGGATCTGAGAGTGGTGAGGTGCTCCGGCCCGACATCTGGGCCACTCCCCATTGTAAGGACAACCAGGTCGGAGCGCAATAGTCGGTACGGACCCAGGTAGCCGGCCAGGTACTCCTCGGGAGCCGTGGCCGGGGCCACCAGGATACCGGCGTCCCACGGGACCGGGGGAAGGGAGGCCCCACTCCCCTCCAGGAGCACCAGCCCCGCTCCTCGCTGGACGGCGATCCCAGCGGCCTCACGCACGTTGGAGACGAAGGGCCGCCCGGCCAGGCCGCCACCGCAGCGCCGGGCCCCGATCGTGGTCACGCCGGTGGTGGCGGCGTCCTCCAGGTAGTCGCTGGCGGCGTGCTGACCGTCGCGGACCAGCTCGACGAGGCGCTCGAGCGTGACCGAGCCGGCCTCGGCGACCTGCGGCGCCGGCGGCCCTCCCCGCCCCATCGCCACCACGATGGGGTTCAGCCCGGCCGCCGCGGCGATCCGGGCGGCTTCCCCAGCGATGGCGGTCTTCCCGGTCCGCTTCCCCGTCCCGATGACGGCCAGCGTGGGGACGGTGAGCGGAGGCCCCTCCTCGGCCGGCTCCAGCACGAAGTCCGGACCGAGGTACGGCAGCCCGGCGGCCAGGGCCACCGCAGCCAGCTCCATCCGCTCCCGGTACCCGAGCACCGGCTCGTCGGAGAGATCGAGGATGGCCTCGGGGCGATGCTCGGCCATCGCCGCGGCCAGGGCCGCACCGGGGTCACCGTCGACCCACCGCACCGGCACGCCGCCGAGATCGATGGAGCGGTCGGCGGCGATCTTCTCGGTGCCGCCGACCACGAGCGCGGCCACCACATCGTAGCCGACCGCGGCCGCGGTGGTCAGCCCCCAGCGCGTGGTGGGTGGATAGTGCTCGCCATCGACGAGCGCAATGACTCGCAGGATGAACCTCCCGTTCCGGCGCCTACTCGACGGGTGCTCGGGTCAGCGGCTCCTGGGTGAGGGCCTCCAGCTCCCGGTAGTGCTGCGTCCCCGTCGACAGCGAGAAATGGGCGATCACGGTGGACGCGCCGAAGGGGTACTTGCGGTGGATCTTGACCTCGTCCCCCTCGAACTCGATGACGTTGTAGCACGGCCGGGTGTGTCCGCGCAGGCGCAAGGAGGCGCACGTGCCCGCGTTCACGGTCCACAGGTTCTCGAGCCGCCAGACGTAGGGGACATGCTTATGACCGCTCAGCACGATGTTGACCCCCGAGCCGATCAGCACCTCGAGGAGATCTCCGGCGTCGTAGACGATGTTGCGCTCGCGCCCGGTCCCCGGGATCGGGAGCAGGTGGTGGTGGAGGGCGAACACCTTGAGATCCGACGGGGCGGCGAACTGCTCCTTGATCCACGCGTAGCGCTCCCGCCCGATCTGACCGTGGTCGAGGTCCGGCTCGCTGGAGTCCACCCCCACGACGCGAACGCCCCGGACGTCGTGGGCCCAGTGCCGCGGGCCGATGAGCTCCTCGAAGTGTACGTAGCCGACGTTGCGGGCGTCGTGGTTGCCGGGGATGGAGTGGACCGGAGCGGTGATCCGCTCGAGGTACGCCACTGCGGTCTTGAACTCCTGGCGGTAGCCAAAGTTGGTGAAGTCGCCGGTGATGACCACGGCTTCGGGCTCGAGCTCGTTGAGCTCCACGATGACCCGGTTCATCAGGTTCGGGACGAAGTACGGAGATCCCACGTGCGGGTCGGAGATGTGGGCGATGGTCACCACTGCTCGTCTAGTTTACCCTCCCGGCTAGGATTGCCCGCGTGAACCCGCTGGACGTTCTCGTGCTCCTGCTCATCGCCGCCTCGGTGTACACCGGGTTCCGGCGGGGGGCGGCCCTCCAAGTCGTCGCGTACGTGGGCCTGATCCTTGGGCTCGTGCTCGGGGCGTTGGTCGCCCCGAGCCTGGCCGGGCTGGTCAAGGACCCCTACCTCCAGGCAACGGTGGCGCTGCTGACCCTGCTCGGCCTGGCCGGGCTGGGAGACCTCGGTGGGTGGATCCTGGGCACGCGCGTGTGGCGGGTCGCCCGGCGCAGCAAGCTGGGGAGTGCCGACGCCGTGGCCGGATCCATGGTCGCGGTGGTGATGGTGCTGCTCACCACGTGGTTCCTGGCGTTCAACCTCGCCCAGGGGCCCTTCCCCTTCCTGTCCAGGCAGATCCGCAGCTCCACGGTCGTCTCCGGCCTCGACGCCCTGCTCCCCCGGCCGCCCTCGCTCCTCGCCCAGGTGCGGACGTTCCTGAACCGGTTCGGCTTCCCCGAGGTGTTCGCCGACATCCCGCCGGTGCCGGCCGGGCCGGTGCGGGGTCCCAGCCGCGGCCAGGTCCGGGGAGCTATCGATGCCGCCGATCAGAGCACGCTCAAGATCGTCGGCCAGGCCTGCGACAAGATCCAGGAGGGCAGCGGCTTCCTCGTCACGGCGAGCCACCTGGTGACGAACGCCCACGTGGTGGCCGGCGTCGATTCGCCGCGGGTCCAGCAGCACGGCGGCGGGACCTTCCCGGCCCGCGTAGTGCTGTTCGATCCCAGGCTCGACATCGCCGTGCTGCGCCTGGGCGTGTCCCCCGCCGGTGCGCTGACCCTCCACCGCTCGGACCTGGATCGCGGGGCCAAGGGAGCGGTGCTCGGTTATCCGCGCGGAGGGCCGCTCACCGGGAAGCCGGCGGGTGTGCGCCGCAAGCTGAACGCGGTCGGGCGGGACATCTACGGGCGCGACACGGTGCAGCGCGAGGTGTACGAGCTCCAGGCCGTGGTGCGTCCGGGCAACTCCGGCGGTCCGTTCGTGCAGCTGGATGGCAGCGTGGCCGGCGTGGTGTTCGCCGCGTCGACCACGAACAACGACGTCGGCTACGCCATCACCACCAGCCAGGCCATACCGCAGATCAACAAGGGCATCCGCCGGACCCAGCGGGTGGACACCGGACCTTGCATCAGATAGGCCGGGCTACTCCTCCATCACCACGCGGACGTCGCCCTCTTTGGCCAGCAGCGAAAATCCCGTCGTCTCTCCCTCGCGGCGGAACACGAGCGTCAGGGACGATTCGCCGACGCGGAGGTTGCGGATCTCCACCTCGTTCAGCCACCGAGGGAGGTGGGGCTTGTTCACGGTCAGCAGGTTCTCGTGGGCCAGCGCCGAGACGCCCAGCATCGCCTGCAGCAACAGGAACGGCGCCCCCGAGGCCCACGCCTGCGGTGAGCACGCCACTGGGTACTGCACGGGGCGGCTCGGGGTGCGCCGGGTGAACCCGCAGAACAGCTCGGGCAGGCGCAGGTAGTCGCTGTGCACGGCGGCGTCGAACATCGCCGTGGCCACCCGGTTGGTCGGCGTCACGAACCCGTACCGCTTCAGCCCCGCGGCGATCAGCGCGTTGTCGTGCGGCCACACCGAGCCGTTGTGGTAGCTCATCGGGTTGTACGCCGCCGCCGACTTGCTCATCGTGCGGATCCCCCACCCCGAGAACATGTCCGGCTGGAACAGCCGCTTGGCCACCGCCTGGGCCTGGTCCGGCTCCAGGATGTCGCAGTACAGCGCGTGTCCGGGGTTGGAGACGATCGACCGGACCTGCTGCTTGTCGGCATCGAGCGCTTCGGCGAAGTACTCCTCGTCCTCCATCCAGAACGTCTCATTGAACCGCTTTCGGAGCCCGCCGGCTTCGTCGAGGAGCTTCGCTGCCTGTTCCTGCTCGCCGAGCGCGGCGTAGACGTCGGCCATCCGCACCTTGGCCATGTACACGTATCCCTGCACCTCGACGAGGGCGATGGGTGGTTCGGCGACCGTGCCGTCGCTGTGCGCCACCGAGTTCCATGAGTCCTTCCACCCGTGATTGCGAAGGCCCCGCTCCGAGCGGGTCTTGTACTCGACGAAGCCGTCGCCGTCCTGGTCGCCGTACTCGTCGATCCATGCCAGCGCGCTCTCGGCGGCGGGCAGGAGCTCCCGGACGAACTCCACGTCGCCGGTCCACCGGAAGTACTGGGCCAGAAGGATGAGGAACCACGGGGTGGCGTCGACGCTTCCGTAATAGGGCGTGTGGGGGACGTAGCCCGAGGTGGCCAGCTCGCCGCGGCGGATCTCGTGCAGGATCTTGCCGGGCTCCTCGTCGCGCCAGTCGTCGACCTCGGTACCCTGCAGCGAGGCCAGTACCCGCAGGCTCTCCCGGGCCGGCCGCGGGTTGACCATGAGGAGCTGATGCGAGGCGATCAGCGTGTCCCGCCCGAAGGGGGCCACGAACCACGGGATGCCCGCGGCGATCACGCCGTTGCCGTCCATCGACGTGTACAGCGCGCGGAGGTCGCGGAGGCCTTGGGTCAGCAGCTGATCGAACAGCTCGTTGTCGGTGCGGATCTGGGTGCACTCGCGCTCCCAGTCCTCGTACGAACGTCGGAGCTCGTGGACGGCGGCGTCGAACTCCTTCTCCGGCGGAGCCTCTTCCGCCACGCTCGGCTCGACGGTGAACGCCAGGACCCGCGTCTCGTGCGGACCCAGCTCGACGCGGAACGCGACGAAGATGAGGTCGCCGCGGATCTCGACCCGGGCCGGGGCCTGTCCGAACGCCACACGCGTACTGCGACGGACCTCGTCCTCACCGACGTACGAGAACTCGGCGCTGTGCTCGTCCACCGTGGGTGGGTCGTGATGGCCACGGCGCTCCCGGGAGAGGCCACGCACCTCGAACAGATCGGCGAAGTCCGCGCCCATCTCGAACTCGACGTCGTACGCCACGGCGAACGAGTTGTAGTTCTTCATCCGGATGCGCTCGTAGATGCGGCCGCTCACCGCCCGCATCCGGCGGATGTTCAGGGTCTGCTGAGGAACGGCGATCTGGCCGTCGTCGTACAGGTCCGGATTGGTCACGTCGACGTAGCACATGTACGCCCGCTCGGCCGAGGACGACAGCAAGATCGGGTCGCGACCCGAGATCTGCATCTTGAAGTGCGACAGGAAGCGAGTGTCCCGCGAGTACAGGCCGAGACCGAAACCGGGACGGTCGTCGAGGTTCCCCTCGGTGTCCGAGTAGCAGAACGTCTCGCCTTCCTTGATGGCCAGGACGCGGCTGAGGAGCTCCGTGACGACGACCGGAACGTTCTCGGTCATCAGGCGATCGACCGCGTCGCGGCCGTCGGGGGAAGAGCGCGCCGGGGCTTCGTCGTCGCTCATCGGTAGCTCTCCCTAGAGTACTTCGGCACGGTTGGGAAGGTGCCTGATCGGTTCACGAGATCGTGGCGCCGCTGAGGTCGATCTCGGGCCGCAGTATGCGCCACCCCGGACCGAGATCGGGAAACGACGCGTCGCCCCGGTCGAAGGCCAGGAGGGATGGTCCTGCCCCGGACACGCAGACCGGGATGTTCCGATCGCGGAGATCCTGGTACAGGGCGCGGGCCGCCGGGACGAGCGGAAGGCGATGGGGCTGGTGGAGGCGATCCTCCAGCGCTTCCTCGAGCAGGCCGGGGCGTTGGGTGAGTGCGATGACAGCCAGGGCCGTGCGGCCGACGTTGAACGCCGCATCTTCCAGCGGGACCTGGCGCGGCAGGGCCCGGCGGGCGTCGACCGTGGGCAGCCGCTCGTGATGGGGGAGGAGCACGATGGGACGGAGATCGGGGTGGGGCTCGAGGCGTTCCGCCCGCCACCCGTTGGACGAGAGGTGGGCCAGGACGAGGCCGCCGCGCAGGCAGCCGGCGACGTTGTCGGGATGCCCCTCGATGTCGATGGCCACCTCCAGGAGGCGGTCGGGGCCGAGGTGCGTGCCGAGGAGGCGGTCGGCCAGGAGCAGGCCGGCGACCACGGCCGCCGCCGAGGAACCGAGCCCGCGCTCCAACGGGATCTTGTTCGCCCCGTCGAGATGGAAGGATGGAAGCGAGCCGCCAGCCTCCCGTGCCAGGTACGACATCGACCGGAACACCAGGTTGGTGGCGTCCTCGGGCAGCTCACCGGCACCCTCGCCCGTCACGGTGACGGCCGGCCCCGCGTCGGTGTCAACGGTGACCTCGTTGTGGAGCGCGAGGGCCAGGGCCAGCGCGTCGAAGCCCGGACCGAGGTTCGCACTCGTGGCCGGCACGCGAACGGACAGCTTCATCAACGACTCCCAGGAAAGGGCATGATCCCAGGGATGCTATCCATCGCCCGGACCCTGCGGAAGGTCACCAGGGGGCCGGTGATCCGTTAGAGCTCCAGCGTTTCGGCGATGAGCTCGGGGTCGGGCTCGACGACCGGCGGAGGGGCGACGGAGTCGAGCGCAGCCTGGGGATCCTTGAGTCCGTGCCCGGTGAGCACGCACACCACCGTGCTCCCCTTCTCCACCCGTCCCGTGGCCACCAGGTTGCCCAGCCCGGCCACCGAGGCCGCCGAGGCCGGCTCGACGAAGAGCCCCTCCCGGGCCAGCTCGCGGTGCGCGACCAGGATCTGCTCGTCGCTGACGGCGCGGATCTCACCACCCGACTGCTCGGCCGCTTCGACCGCTCCGCTCCAGGACGCGGGGTTGCCGATGCGGATGGCACTGGCCACGGTCTCCGGCTCGGCGACGGGCTCGCCGAGGACGATCGGGGCGGCTCCCTCGGCCTGGAAGCCGAACATCGCCGGCAGGGAGCCGATCCGCGCCGCCTCGCGCTCCTCCCGGTACCCCAGCCAGTGGCTGGTGATGTTCCCGGCGTTGCCGACCGGCACGACGTGGGCGTCCGGTGAGCGCTCCAGCGCGTCGCACACCTCGAACACCAGCGTCTTCTGTCCCTGGATGCGGTCGGGGTTCACCGAGTTCACCAGGATCACGGGGAACTTCTCCGCCAGCGTCCGGGTGACGTCGAGGGCGGCGTCGAAGCTGGCCCGCACCTGGAGCACCGAGGCGCCGTGGATGAGGGCCTGGGCCATCTTTCCCATGGCCACGCCTCCCTCCGGCACGAGCACCGCGCACGTGAGGCCGGCCCGGGCCGCGTACGC
>DASQUI010000064.1:0-10792 GCA_035641375.1 Actinomycetota bacterium | reverse complement strand
ACGATGACGACGGCGCTCTTCTCCAGCGCCTCCCGGATGCGCCCGGGGCGGATGTCGATGATCTTGGCCTTGCCGTGAACGGTGTCGGTGATGATGCCGGCCTGGGAGCCCGTGTAGCTGACCGCGGGGATGCCGGCGGCGTTGATGGCGATGGCCAGGAGGGACATGGCGATCCGCTCACCGGCGGTGAGGAGGAGGTCGAGCTCCCGGGCGTTGGGGAGGGGGGTGAGGTGGTGGGCCATCTTCAGGAGGCCGTCGGTGGAATCGCCCATCGCAGAAACCACGACCACGACGTCGTGCCCGTCCTTGTGCGCGCGGATGATGCGCTCCGAGATGGCGCGGATGCGCTCGATATCGGCCACAGACGTGCCGCCGTACTTCTGGACCAGGACGCTCAGAGGTGGACCTCCTTGCCTGCTCGGGTTCGAGGGTAACAGGGATGTGGCGGCCGAGCGGCAGCCGGCGAGCTACATCTCGCGGCGGCCTTCGAGAGCCTGACCGAGCGTCACCTCATCGGCGTACTCGAGGTCGCCGCCGACCGGCAATCCGCTGGCCAGCCTGGTCACCTTGATGCCGAGCGGCTTGAGTAGACCGCTGACGTACATCGCCGTTGCGTTCCCCTCGAGGTTCGGGTTGGTGGCCAGGATCACTTCCTTGATCTCGCCGCGGCCGACCCGGTCGAGTAGCTCTTGGATGCGCAGATCGTCGGGGCCGATCCCATCCATCGGTGAGATGGCCCCGCCTAGGACGTGGTACCGCCCCTTCACCACCCCGGCCTTCTCCACCGCAGAGACGTCTTTGGGCTCCTCGACGACGCTGACCACGGTCCGGTCCCGCGTCGGGTCGGCGCAGAACTTGCACAGCTCCCCCTCGGCAACATTGAAGCATTCGCGGCAGAAGTGGACGCGCTCCTTGGCCTGGGTGATGGCCTCGGACAGTCGCCTGGCATCCGGTGCGGGCGACTTCACGATGTGGAAGGCGAGCCGCTGGGCGGACTTCGGACCGATCCCGGGCAGCCGGTTGAGCTCGTCGACGAGGTCCTGGATGGGGCCTTCGAACACCTAGCCCTCCTCGTTCTCCTCGACGACTTCGGCTCCGAACTGCTGCTTCAGCAGGGCCTCGGCGTCCTCCGGTGTGGCCGTCTGCTCCTCGGTGTCGGTCTCGGGCTCGGGGAGTGCTCCCTCGCGAACCGTGCACCGGATCTGCGGCCCGATGCCGAACATCTCCTGAAGGACCTCGCGCAGGTCGGCCTGCTTCTGCTCCACCTTCCCGGCGCCGAACTCCCGCCCCGGTGGGAAGACCAGCTCGAGGGTGTCGCCCTCGAAGCTCCCCACCGTGGCGACCTGGGCGTTGGCGAACAGCACCATCTTGCGTCGAGCCTTCAGCTCCTCCACGATCTGCGGCCACGCCCCGCGCAGCATCACGGCGTCCACCGCACCGGTCGAAGGGGCCTTCGGTCCAGTGGGAGAGGCCTCCTCGCCCACCTCGGAGCTCCGGTCGCTCACGGACGACTCGTCGCCGGCCTCTGCCGGTTCGACGGGTTCGCCGGGCGCAGCCTCGCGAGCGCCCGCCCGAGCGGACGCTGGTGGCTCGTCGACGGTCTTCACCTCAGGTTCCGCGTCCGACTCGGCCAGCGAGCGAGGCTCGACCGGCGCAATAGCTTGGGAGTCCAGTCCGGCCAGACGCTCGAGGCGTTCGATGCGCGACACCATCGCCGCGGGCTGCGGATCCGTCTCCGGCCGGGCGGCGCGAACCAGGGCCAGCTCGATGGTGAGCCGCGGCGCCGTCGACCACCGCATGTCGGTCTGGGCCTGCAGCAGCAGCGACAGCACACGATCGAGCTCCCCGGCCGAGAACTTCCCGGCCTGTGCGACCAGCCGCGGGTGCAGCTCCGGTGGAACATCGACGATGGCGGCGTCCTCCGGCGAGGACAGCGCCAGCAGGAGATCGCGGAAGTGGGCGGTAACCTGCGCCGCGAAGTGACGGAGGTCGTGCCCCTCCTGGACGAGCCGGTGGACGATGCCAAACACCTCACGGGCGTCGCCGACGGCGATGGCGTCGGCCAGCGCGAACCGCACATCGGTCTCCGGCGCGCCTACCAGCGCGGTCACGTCGTCCTCGGTCACCTTCCCCCCACCGAGCACCGAGGCCTGGTCGAGCAGAGAGAGCGCGTCGCGGACAGAGCCATCCGACTCGCGAGCGATGGCCAGGGCCGTACCCTCGCTCACCTCGATGTCCTCGGCCTTGGCCACCGCCTCCAGCTGCCCGGCGATGATCTCGGCCGGCACGCGCCGGAACTCGAACCGCTGGCAGCGCCCGGCGATGGTGGGCGGCATCTTGTGCGGCTCGGTGGTGGCCAGCACGAAGCGCACCCCGGGGGGCGGCTCCTCGAACACCTTCAGCAGCGCGTCGAAGGCCTCTCGCGAGAGCCGCTGGGCCTCGTCGATGATGTAGACCTTCTCCCGTCCCTGAGCCGGGGCGGTGGGAGCACGCTCCCGCAGCTCCCGGGCGTCGTCCACGCCGCCGTGGGAGGCGGCGTCGATCTCGACCACGTCGAGGTGCGACCCGTCGCGGATGCGCAGGCACTGCTCGCACGTGCCGTCCGGCTCGGCCGTGGGCCCCTTCTCGCAGTTCACCATCTTGGCCAGGATCCGAGCAGTCGACGTCTTCCCCGTCCCTCGCGGACCGGAGAAGAGGAAGGCGTGGGCCAGCCGTCCCTCCCGGACGGCGCCGGCCAGGGCCCGGACGACGTGCTCCTGCCCCAGCACCTCGTCGGGTGCCTGGGGGCGGTACTTCCGGTACAGGGAGCGGTATTCCTCCACGATCAACCTCACCCGGGGAAGGATCGGAAACGAAGAGCGTGACCGTGCATCCGTCTTTGACACCCGGCAACCCGGACGCTGCTCGGAGCGGTGGCTCCGGTCAGGCGCACCCGCGGCACCCGCCGGCGACCGCTTACCGCTGCTCCCTTCCGGGCCTGACGGGGTTCACGGACCGACGTCGCGCGGGACCCAACCTTCATCGCCCCGCTCCACGAGGCTGCTCCGGACCGCTGGCGCCGAGGACGGACATCAGCCCCGCTAAAGCGGATTGCGGGTACAGGGCACCGCTAACTCCCCGCCTAGCACGGTCACGCCGGCCAGTATAGCCCCGGCCCTGACAGCTGGCCTCCACGTCGAGGCGCGCGATCAGCGGAGGCAGAAGGATTTGAACCTTCGAGGCGGGTTCCCCCGCCTACGCGCTCTCCAGGCGCGCCCGTTCGGCCGCTCCGGCATGCCTCCGATGAACCCGATTGATTGTACGAGGGGCCGGCATGCGCCGGCCCCTCAGTCATTCCGTTAGCGGAGGCGGTGTGATTTGAACACACGAGGGGCGGTCAAGCCCCTAACCGCTTTCGAGGCGGTCCCATTCGGCCGCTCTGGCACGCCTCCGGGACGATTGTACCAACGCGGCTCAGCCGCGCCGCTCCCGGAAGAAGCGGCGGAGCAGCTCCCCGGACTGCTCGGCCAGAACACCGGCCGTGACCTCGAGGCGGTGATTGAGGCGAGGATCGCGGACCAAGTTCCCCAGCGAGCCGGCGAATCCCGCCTTGGGGTCGACGGCGCCAAACACCAGCCGCTCCAGCCGAGCCAGGACCATGGCCCCCGCACACATCGCGCACGGCTCCAGGGTGACGTAGAGGGTGCACCCGTCCAGCCGCCAGGAACCCCACGCTCTCGAGGCTCCTTGAAGGGCCAGGATCTCGGCGTGGGCCGTGGGATCCCCCCGCCGCTCTCGCTCGTTGCCGGCCCCGGCCAGCACCTCCCCTCCTCGGGCCACGACGGCCCCCACCGGGACGTCGTTCCACCCGAGGCATGCCTCCGCCTCGCCGAGAGCTACCCGCATCATGGCCTCGTGGACCAACTCGTCGTCCAGTGCAGGCCCTTCCATCCGATGGGAAATCTAGTCCCTCTTGGCTATTCCCCTATTCCGCGGATACGGAGAGATTGATGACGTGCTTCCCGGGAGCGACATCTTCGTCCCCTATCGCCTGAGAACCATCCGGCTGGGGGTCCAATCGACGTGGATGGTGCTGGCCATCCTCCCCCTGCTCCTGCTTCTCCCCTCACACGCGGACGTCGACCGCGTCGCGTTCCTGGCGGTGTGGGGCGTGGCCGCCGTGGGCGCGGTGGTGGTCCGCTTCCTCCCGTGGGCCCGGCTCTTCGCCCGCGGCCTGGGCATCCCGGCGATGTACATCTGGTCGGCGCTCGACATCGTCCTCATCACATTGCTCCTCGCCGTGGTTGGACCGGACAGCGTGGACATCTTCTCGCTGTACGCGCTCACCACGCTGTTCTTCGCGGCGTCGTACCCCCCGCGCGGCCAGGCCGGCCTCCTCGGGTTCACGTACCTCTCCTACCTGACGCTGCTGGCCGTCACCGGTTGGCCCGTCCCGGTCGGGAACCTGCTCGCACGTCTGGGCATCCTCGGCGTGATGACGTTCCTGGCCGGATTCCTCTCCCGAGAGCTGATGCAGCAGATCGCCACCGGCCACGACGCGCGGACCGAGTCGGACCGCCGAGCGACGCTCCTGCGCACGGTCGCCGGCGCAGCACGCACCATGAGCTTCCTCGACTCCGGCCGCGTCCTCACTGCGGTCGTTGACACCGCCCTGTCGCTGGGCTTCGAAGCCGGGGGGATCTCCTTCTACGACGAAGAGACCGGCACGTACCGCGTCTCCGATCCCCGCGGCGTGCCCAACGGATCCGTCGTGGGACGGCATCCTGCGTCGACCGGGATCATCTCGCTGGTCGTGGAGCGCCGAGCCACGGTGGTGATGGATGACGACAGCGCGGACGCTCACGCGCTGCCGGAGCTTCGCGACGCCGGGTTCCGAGCGGTGATCGCCTCCCCGGTGTGGTCGCAGGGACAGCTCACCGCCGTCCTCACGGTGGGCTCAAGGGATCGACGCGAAGTCACCGACCTGGAGCGCGAAGCGGTGGAGCTGTTGGCGGCCCAGGCCGGCCGGGCTCTCGACAACGCGGAGCAGTTCGAGGCGGAGCGCCGATCCGTGGAGCACATGGAGGAGCTCCACCGCATGAAGGAGGAATTCCTCTCCTCCGTGTCGCACGAGATCCGGACGCCACTGACGATCGTCGAGGGCACCGGGCTGACCCTGGAGCAGCAGTGGGACAACCTGCCCGAGGCAACCCGGCTCGAGTTCCTCCGGTCCATGAACGAGAACTCCCGGGCGCTGGACGGCATCGTGTCGAAGCTGCTCGACTTCTCTCGGCTGGAGACCGGGAAGCTGGAGGTCCATCCCCAGACGATCAACGTCCACGATCTGCTGGAGGGGGTTGCGTCGCGGCTGAGCGATCTGCTGTCCGACCACGTCGTGCACGTCGAGGCGCCGGCCGATCTCGACGTCGTGGCGGACGCCATCCTCTTGGATCGAGTCGTTGAGAACCTCGTCTCCAACGCCGCCAAGTACACGCCGCCGGGCACCGGCATCCTGGTGTCGGCGCAGCGGGTGAGCAACGACGTCACGGTGTCGGTAACGGACCACGGCCCGGGGATGCCACCCGAGGAGGTCGCCCGGCTGGGCGAGCGGTTCTTCCGAGGCGGCGACCCGAACAGCAGAACCACCAAGGGCATCGGGCTGGGCCTGGCCCTGACCCGCCGGTTCCTCCTCCTCAACGAATCGGATCTGCACGTGGAGAGCAACGTTGGCCAGGGATCCCGGTTCTGGTTCCGGCTGCCCGTCCCGCCGGGACCCTCGCCGGATCCCGACGGGTCCGAGCATCCCCTCGAGACGCAGTCCTGACCCCCTCCGAGTACCCAGGCCGTCCTTCGGGTACCACCTAGGAAGCGCCGTTCGACGGCGAGGAGGTGCAGCGTGGGCGGGCGCAGGCGGAGCGAAGCGACGACGCAGTCGGCAGACGACGTCCTGACCGACGACGTCCGAGCGTATCTGGACGCCGCCGCCCGGGAGCCGCTCCTCACCAAGGAAGAGGAGGCCGAGCTGGCCATCCAGATCGAGCACGGCAAGGAGGCCGAGGAGAAGCTCGTCCGCGGGAGGCTGTCCTCGACCCAGAGCATCGCCAAGGCGGAAGAGCAGGTCGCTCGGGCGGAGCGGTCTCGCCAGCGGTTCATCCTGGCCAACCTTCGGCTGGTGGTCTCGATCGCCAAGAAGTACCAGGGCCAGGGGCTCCCGCTCCTCGATCTGATCCAGGAGGGCAACATCGGGTTGATGCGTGCCGTCGAGCTGTTCGACTGGCGTCGAGGCTTCAAGTTCTCCACCTACGCGACATGGTGGATCCGGCAGGCCATCACCAGAGCCATCGCCGACCGAGGAAGCACCATCCGCATCCCCGTGCATCTCGGTGACCGCGTCCGCAAGGTCAAGATCGCCCAGCGCCGGCTGACCCAGCAGCACGAACGGGAACCCACGCTGGAGGAGACGTCCAAGGCGACGGACCTCCCACCCCAGGAGATCGAGCGCCTGCTCGAGCTGGAGCGACGCCAGCCCATCTCTCTCCAGACACCCGTCGGCGACGAGACGGAGCTCGGCGAGCTCCTCGAGGAGGCCGGGTCCGAGGCGCCGCTGGAGGACATCGAGGACTCCCTGGTCCGCCAGGAGATCGGCGAGACCCTCGAGGACGTGCTCTCCGACCAGGAACGACGGGTCCTGGCCCTTCGCTACGGGCTCGGCAACGGACAGCCGGTCTCGCTGCGCGAGGCGGGGCGGCAGATGAGCCTCTCCGCGGAACGCATCCGCGTGATCGAGCGGAAGGCCCTCGCCAAGCTCCGTGAGTCCGAAGTGATCGCCGCCGCCGCAGCGTATTAGAGGCGCTGGCCGCCGCCCTGTATCTCGAGGGCGGCCTGCGCAGCGTCGGGCTGGGCTCGCTGGCGTTCGGCGAGCGGGATCCCGACGCGGGGACGATGCGGCCCGCGCCGTGGGAATACCTCCGTCTGGCCATCCCTCGCCGCATGTACACGGACAACCACCTGGCCTACGCGGCCGAGGTCGTCACCGCCGTGTGGGCCAAGCGCGGCGAGGTGCCGGGAGTGCGGGCCGTGGAGGTCCCCCCCACGCTGGCGCACTTCACCGCGGTGCTGGAGCCGGTCCCGGTGGCGCATGATGGCCGAGTGGCGCGACGCATCCTCTTCCTGGCCCCACCGGGCGGCGGCAAGAGCACGCAGGCCCGCCGCCTCGCAGCCCGACTCGACGTCCCGTACGTGGCCTCCGGCGACCTCCTTCGCGAGCACGTGACCGAGGGAACGCCGCTGGGCCGGCGAGCCGCTCCCTTCATCGAGTCGGGAGATCTCGTGCCCGACGACGTCGTCACCGGGATGGTCGAGGAGCGGCTGGGGCGTCCCGATGCCGCCGGCGGCTTCGTGCTCGACGGCTTCCCTCGTCACGTGGCCCAAGCGGCGATGCTCGATCGGCGGTTCGGAGGCCGCGCGTTCGACGTGGTGTTCCAGCTCACCGTGCCCGCCGACGAGATCGTGCGGCGGCTGGCCGGCCGGCGGATCTGTCCGAACGGGCACGTGTTCAACGTTCACCATGGGCCGCCTGCCGTCCCGGGACGGTGCGACGCCTGCGGCCTTCCGCTGACCCAGCGCGACGACGACCGCGAGGACGTGGCCCGCCGACGGCTGGCCGTCTACCAGGAGCGCACCGCGCCGCTGAGGGGCCGAGCCAGGGAGCAGGGAGTTCTGGTGGAGATCGACGGGTCGGGCACGCCGGACGACGTGGCCGAACGCCTCGCCGCCTCAGTGCGCTGAGGACCGTCCGGCGAACAGCACGCTCTATCGAGCGGCGACCTCGGCTCGGAACAGCCGTCGGCGACCTAACCGGCGGCAGTCGCGTCGATGGCGTGGCGCGGGATCAGGGCGGTTGCACGGGCCAGCACGTCGGGGGGCGTGGCCGTGGGGACCCTGAGGTCGTGCCGTTCGGCAAAGCGGTCCAGGATGGCGGCCTCGACGTCGTCCCAGCCGATCCCGGGCACCTCGTCCTCGATCGCTCCGGCGGTCGATGGGTCCCATGCCAGGTCGAGGGCCTCGTACACGGGGAGCAGCACCGTTCGCACGCGATCGGCCCCGCTCACCACGACGACTCCGCCGACGTGCGCCGCCCCGGACACGATCCGCTGTCCCACTCCCATCAGCTTGCTGCGCCCCCGGGCGTTCACGCTGTGCTCACCGGGGCAGTACTCACCCGGGACCTCGCCGATGCGGGCTTCGACCCCCAGGCCGGCCAGCGCCTCGGCCATCACTCCGGCGATCTCGTCGAACCGGTCGCGGATGCCGTCGCGCGGCGTCACCAGCGGGATGGCCCACGAGAACGCGATCGTCCCCTCGTGGAAGACGGCGGCCCGTCCTCCCGCCAGTCGCTCCACCGCGGCGAAGCCGTTGTCCTCGGCGGCGGCCACGGCCTCGAGGAACCTGGCGGCCACCCGGTCCCGCGGTCCGAAGGCGACCACGGCGGCGGGGCGGTGGAGCCGCAGCGTCTCCGGCAGGTCGCCGTGAGCCACCCCGTCGAGCGTGGCCCGGGCGATGGCCGTGTCCAGGGCCGGCGGCTCTGGATGGTGGTCACGAACGATCCGGATCGTGCGCCGCTCCATGTCCCCAGTATCGGCCCGGATTGGTCCGAGGAGCGCCTCAGGAAGGGTTCAGGCAACCCCGCAATCGGGGTAAGCAAGAGCTTAGAGGTGAAAACCATGCCAGAAGATCGAACGCCGTCGGTATGTGGCAACTGCGGGACCGAACTTCACCAAGATGACAAGGCATGCCCCGGTTGTGGCATTCCCCGCCAGCAGGCCCTGGCCGAGCGCGACGACCAGCTGGCCGACGAGGCGTCCGAGGAGTCGTTCCCGGCAAGCGATCCGCCCGCCTACTAGCGGCGCGCGTTGGTGACGCTCGGGATGAATGGTTGTCAATAGGCGCCGTCAGCGCGTCTTTGGCTTTCGCTTCGGCCTCTTGGGAGGCAGGCCTTCGGCCCAGTCGAGCGACCGGGCCACCCACTCCTCCAGCTTCCTCGGCTCACGCCGCCATGCCGCCGGAAGCACGATGTACTCCTTCATGGGACGCCCCGGCATCGGTTCGAACGGGCCACCGCCGGCCTGCTCGATGGCGCTTCGGTCCTCCTCGGGCAGCCGGAGGAACACGTCCGAACCGTAGATGCCCATGAACATGTTGCCGTGCACGAACGCGGACAGCTGCCCGAACATCGGCCGCACCTTGACGTCGGGATGGTCGGGCACGATCGAATGGAAGAGCTTCTTCGATACCTCGTCGGGCTTCGGCAACTTGGGCGTGGTTCGCTTCGCAGGGGTCACACTGGCAGTCTCAGCCGAGCGGCGAGCGAGGTCAACCCGGCTCCGCCGCGGCGCTACCGACCGCTAACGCGAGACGGGCTCCTCGAGAAGGCGATCGAACAGGCTCTTGTACCCGACCATCGCCTTGCGCAGCTCTTCCGTGCTGGCCTGTCCCCGATCGCTCTTCAGCGAGGCGTCGTGGGCTTCCCGGTACGTCATCACCACGTCGGAATGGTCCACGGAGAGGTCTGAGGCCTGCTGCTCGAAGTCCTCAGTCGGGTACCCGCGCTCGTTCATCACCTGCTGCACCAGGTCGTCCGCGGCGCGGATCGCCTGCACCGGGTGGTCCACGAAGCGCTCCTGGATGAGCCGCCAGGAGTCGCTGTAGCGGGCCCGCGCGTCTGCCGAGAGCGGACGGATGTCCAGGCTTCTCCGCCGCTCGACCCGGTCGCGGAGCTCGGCCTCTCCCTCCCGCTGGCCCGCCTCTTCGACCGTCCGCTCGTACTCCGGACCGAAGTCGCGGCGCAGCCTCTGGCTGCGCTGACGCTGCCACACAAAGAACACGATTCCCGCGATGAGGGCGATCCCCACCGCGAGGAGAACCCACTGAAGCGCCGTCATGGACTCTCCTCCTTCGTCTGGCGGGCAGCTGACTCTCCAAAAGAGAGTTCCCGCGATCGCAGCGGCCAAACGGATGCGAGGGCGCCGGGATCGACTCCGGCGCCTGATCTCCCACGGGGAGACCACGTTTCCCGGGCCCGCCGAAGGGAAAGAAGCATCCGGAGGTGACGCAGGTGCGCATCGGCGGAATCATCTTCATCGTCTACATCGTGGTCGGGATCATCGTGGCGGCCACCCAGAACTACTTCTCCGACGTCGGCCGGCTCGGCGGCATCCTGGAGGCCATCATCGCGGTGCTCGTGTGGCCGGTCCTGCTCTTCGGGGTCGACATCGAGATCGGCGGCGGTCCCAAGGTCGACTAGCCGTACAAGCCGCAGCTCTCAGCCGGCGCTCGTCTGATTCGCGCGTTGACGACCGGCTGCCGGGGGGCGGCCGGCCCCCGATCGCTCGGGGGCCGGCCCGCGGGCGGATCAGACCGGGTGCGGACCTGGAAGGCGCGGCCGGCCCTCGAGATCGAACGACACCCTGGCCAGGGAGCCGTCGCGCGAACCTCGGTTGCGCACCGTCGCTGTGACCGTGACGAGCTCACCCGACCGTGGCTTCTCGGGGAAGACATCGAGGGCCGATGAAGAGACGACCAGATCGGGAGCGCCGAACCGGAAGGTATCCAGGCCGCGGCTCATGTCCCCGACGTAGACGTAGTCTGATGCCTCCGGCGGACAGGCGGTGATGCTAGCCCGAAATGACTACTCAAAGCAAAAAAGGAGGATGGCCCGAAATAACTAGTTCTCTCCGGGTGGCGGGGTTTCGTCGCCTCAGGCCTACGTGATCTTGGGGCCGGCCCACATCGCTTCCAGCCTGAAGCCGACTTT
>DASQUI010000063.1:0-10343 GCA_035641375.1 Actinomycetota bacterium | reverse complement strand
CCGCACGGGCACGGCGACGTCCGGAACCTCGGTCCCGCCTCCAGAAAGACCGAACGTCGCGGTGGTGCCCGGCTCGGCCCGGGAGCCGAACCACAGGATCGTGAACGCCGCGGCCAGGAACATCCCCTCGATGGCGATGTTGATGACGCCGGAGCGCTCGCACAGCACCCCCGACATCGCCCCCAACGTGAGCGGAACCGCGCGCAGCAGGGTGCTGTTCAGCATGGCCACGAGGTTCAGGGAATCGTCTCGGGCCGCGTAGGTCAGTGCGGCGATGATGAACACGCCGACGACCACACCGAGGACGAGGTACGTACGTCGGCCGAATCCGCGAACGACCTGCACGCCCCCCAGCACGGCCAGGACGAGGGCGAACGCCCACATCCCGCCCCGCACGGGCACGGCGACGTCCGGAACCTCGGTCCCGCCTCCAGAAAGACCGAACGTCGCGGTGGTGCCCGGCTCGGCCCGGGAGCCGAACCACAGGATCGTGAACGCCGCGGCCAGCAAGTAGAGGACGCCGAGGACGCGAGCCCGCGTCAACGAGATGCGCCGCGTGCCGACGAGCGTCCCCGCTGCGGCGCTCAACCGGCCCACCCCTTCGTGAAGACCTCGGTCCCCACCGGCTTCCTGGCCCGGATGCGATAGATGGCCCGGACCAGGGCCGGCGCGGCGATGAACATGATGACCAGCGCCTGGATCACCACGATGATGTCGACAGGGATGGCCGTGGCGGCCTGCATCCTGGTGGAGCCGGCGCGGAGGATGCCGAACATGAACGCCGCGGCGACCACGCCACCGGGATGGGCACCGCCGAGAAGCGCCAGCGCGATCGCGTCGAACCCGAGCCCCGAGGAGAAGCCGGGCGTCAACGTGCGCACCACGCCGGTCAGCTGGTTGGCGCCGGCCAGCCCGGCCAACCCACCGGCCACCGCCATGACGATGACGTACGTTCCCCCGACCCGGATCCCGGCGTACCGAGACGCATCGGGATTGGCACCGACGGCGCGGAACTCGAACCCCTTCGTCGTTCGGAACAGCAGCCACCACACGCCCCACGCCACAAGCAGCGCCAGGATGATCCCGGCGTGGATGCGCAGCGTACCCCCCAGGAGCTTGGGAAGCTGCGCGCTCTCAGCCACGGGCTTGCTGATCGGATCGAACCGCCCGGTCGGTCGCAGCGCCGGTTGCCGCAGCGCGTAGTCGAGCAGCCGGAACGCCACGAAGTTCAGCATGATCGTGACGATGACCTCGTGGGCACCGGTGCGGGCCTTGAGGATGCCCGGGATGAAGCCCCACAACGCCCCCCCGGCGAACCCGGCCAGGATCGTCAGTGGGAGGTGGACGGCCAGCGGCAGGCCCTGGATCCCGAACCCGACCAGGCCGGCGGCCAGCGCTCCCACCGTGATCTGTCCTTCGGCGCCGATGTTGAACAGCCCGGCCTTGAACCCCACGGCCACGGACAGACCGGCCAAGATGAGAGGCGTCGTGGCGACGACCGTCTCGGAGATCGGCCGGAACTCCCGGGCGATCTCGCTGCCGTCGCCGGAGGCGAGGGCTTGCACCATCTCGATGGGATCCCCTATGGAGCCCTCGAACAGCGCGGCGTAGGCTTTGCCGACCGCCTCCCCCGACAATCGCAACGCGTTCAGCGGATCTCGGAAGAAGCTGGCCCAGCCGCTCAGGACCTCGGGGTCGGAGAAGATGATGACCAGGCCCCCAACCGCCAGCGCGGTGAGGATTGCCAGTGCCGGCACGATGACGACCCGGAACCGACCGAACCGGCGCCCTGCGGTGGCCGGCCCGGGTGGGATCTGCTCCTCCGGGAGCTCCTGGACCTCGGTCTCCTCGCTCACGCCGACTCCTCGTTGGCCCCGTCGACGGTGGCGCCGGCCATGAGCAGCCCGAGCTGCTCCCGAGTGACCTCCCCGGCGTCGAGGACGGCGACGATGCGGCCCCGATACATCACGGCGATGCGATCCGAGAGCGACAGGACCTCGTCGAGCTCGGGAGAGACCAGCAACACGCCGACGCCCTCGTCGCGCCGCTCGATGATCCGCCGGTGGATGTATTCGATCGAGCCGACGTCGAGGCCGCGGGTCGGTTGCGACGCGATCAGCAGGGCGATCGTCCGGGAGAACTCTCGCGCCACGATGACCTTCTGCTGATTCCCACCGGACAGGTTCCCCACGGATGCCAGGATCGAGGGCGTGCGGATGTCGAAACGGTTCGACAGATCCTCGGCCGTTCGGGCCACGACCTTGTCGTTGCGGACCGGGCCCCGGGCGAAGGGGGCCAGGTAATAGGTGTTGAGGACGAGGTTGTCTGCCACGGTGAAGTCACCGACCAGCCCGTCGTGGATGCGGTCCTCCGGCACGTGGGCGACGCCGGACTCGAAGACCTGCCGGGGGCTGGCGCCGGTCAGGTCCTTCCCGCCGATGACCACCCGGCCCGCGGCCACCGGCCGGAGGCCGGTCAACGCCTCGACCAGCTCGGTCTGCCCGTTCCCCTGCACCCCGGCGACCCCGACCACCTCCCACCGCCGGACCTGGAGGGAGACGTCGTCCACCGCGACCTGCCCGCGGTCGTCGAGCACGGTGAGCCCTTCGATGTCGAGGATGGGCTCGCCCGGCTCCACTCGCTCCTTCTCGACCTCAAGGATCACCTCGCGGCCGACCATCATCGAGGCCAGCCCCTGCTCGGAGGTCTCCTTCGGCGTCGTCGTGCCAACCACCGTACCGCCCCGCAACACGGTGATTCGGTCGGCCACGGCCAGGACCTCCTTCAGCTTGTGGGTGATGAAGATGATCGACTTGCCTGCCGAGCGAAGGGAGCGCATCACGCCGAACAGCTCTTCCGTCTCCTGCGGAGTGAGGACGGCAGTCGGTTCGTCCAGGATCAGTACGTCGGCCTGGCGGTACAGCGCTTTGATGATTTCGACGCGCTGCTGCACGCCCACCGGCAGCTCCTCGATCACGGCATCCGGGTTGACGTGGAGGCCGTACCGCGTGGCGATGTCCTCGACCTTGCGGCGCGCCTCGTCGCGGTTGAGCAACGTCAGCGGACCGGTGTCCTCGACCCCAAGCATGACGTTCTCGGTGACGGTGAACACCGGGACGAGCATGAAATGCTGATGGACCATCCCGATTCCCGCGGCGATGGCCGCTCCGGGTGTGGGGAACGTCACCGGCTCGTCGTCGATGCGTATCTCACCCTCATCGGCGTGGTACAGGCCGTACAGGATGTTCACGAGCGTGGTCTTCCCGGCTCCGTTCTCGCCGAGGAGGGCGTGGATCTCGCCAGGTGCCACGTCGAGGTCGACGCCGTCGTTGGCGACCACCCCCGGGAACCGTTTGGTGATCCCGCGTAGCTGAAGCCTCATCCCACCCCCGCCAAGCGCGAGGGCGGCGCCCCTCGGAGCGCCGCCCTCATCTCCTCATCGACCGGAGCCCGTCAGTCTTCCAGCGAGAGCTCTCCGCTGATGATCTGCTGCTTCAGGTCCTCGATCTCGGCCGCCAGCTCGGCAGGGACCTGGCCCTCGAACTCGTGGTACGCGGAGATGCCCACACCATCGTTCTCCAGGGTTCCGATGTAGAGGCCGCTCTGGAAGGAGTCGTCCACGACCGACTGGATCGTGTCGAACACGGCGACGTCCATGTGCTTCTCGATGCTGGTCAGGAACAGGCTGCAGTACTCCTCTGCGCTAACGCAGCCGTCGGTATCGACCCAGATGAGGTTGACGCCGCCGGCGTCCTGCGCTGCTGCCGCCGCGCCAAGGCCCACCGGTCCGGCCACCGGCAGGATGATGTCGGCGCCCTCGGAGATGAGGTCCTCGGTCACGCGGCGGCCGTTGTCCTGGTTCTCAAAGTCGCCGGTGAAGAGACCCTCCTCGTTCTCGGTGTTCCAGCCAAGCACTTGGACGTCGGTCCCCTTCTCCTCGTTGTGATGGGCCACACCCTTGGCGAAGCCGTCCATGAAGATCGTGACGGTCGGAAGCTGGATGCCTCCGAACGTGCCGACCTTGCCGGACTGGGTCATGCCCGCGGCGAGGTAGCCGGCCAGGAACGCCGCTTCGTCGGTGGCGAACGTCAGCTCGCGCACGTTGTCGAACTGCAGATCCTCGCCCGCTTCGATGTCGAAGAGGTCGTTGTCGACGATGGCGAACTTCTGCTCCGGGTTGGCCTCGGCTGCCGTGGCCGTAGCGTCACCCAGCAGGAAGCCCACCGTGACGATCAGGTCGCACTCCTGAGCGATGAACTCGTCGATGTTCGGGGCGTAATCCGTCTGCGCCTGCGACTCGAGGAACGAGATTTCCGTCCCGAGCTCGGACTCGGCGCGGGTCAGCCCGGCGTACGCCGTGGCGTTGAAGCTCTTGTCGTCGATCCCCCCGACGTCCGTGACCTGACAGGCCAGGACATCCGCGCCCGGCTTGGCCTGACCTCCGCCACCACCGACCGGTTCCTCCTCCTGGGCGCAGGCCGCGGCGACCACCGCCAAGACCGCGACCACCCCCATGAACCTGAGCTTGTCTCGCATGCTCTTCCCCCTCTCTGGGCCATGCCCCACGGCGCGATTCTAGTCAGGCCGCGCCCGGTGCGGGAATGGGCCGCTCGGACTAGGTTCGATGAGCCGTTCAGACGATGTGGAGCATGCCCGCCGCTCGCCTTGACAAACCCTACGTCCATCTGGGATGACGGCATCCATGCTCACCGTGATCGACCATCCGCTCGCCGCCCATCTGCTCACCGACCTCCGCGATCGAGACACGTCGCCACCCGTGTTCCGTTCGCTGACCCGGCGACTCACCGCCGTGCTGGTCCTCGAGGCCACACGCGATCTGCCCGTTTCGGCACGGTCGATCCACACGCCGCTCGAAGGAGTGGAGGGCGCGCAGCTGGCCAACGTCGTGGCCATCCCCATCCTGCGAGCTGGGTTGGGGATGCTGGAAGCGGTCACCGAGCTGTTCCCCGGCGTCGCCGTCGGGTACATCGGGCTGGAGCGCGACGAGCGGACGCTGCAACCCACCGAGTACTACGAGAAGCTCCCGCCGCTCGACGATCGGCACGTGCTTCTGATGGATCCCATGCTCGCCACCGGCGGCTCGGCCGTCCGGGCGGCGGAGAGCATCAAGAAGAAGGGACCGGCCTCGCTGCGCATGGTGTGCGTCGTGGCAGCACCCGAAGGAGTGAAGGCGATGGAGGAGGCACATCCCGACGTGCCGGTGATCGCCGGTGCGCTCGATCGCGAGCTCAACGACGTCGGGTACATCCTGCCGGGGCTCGGGGACTTCGGTGACCGGCTATACGGAACCGAGCCGTGAGCTGGCTCAGGCGTCGAGCCCCTTGGCGATGAGGTAGCCGCGGGCTCGCTCCGCCATCGGGTAGCGGCGGACCACCTTCCAGAAGTGGGGACTGTGCTCCGGGATACGGAGGTGCGCCAGCTCGTGCATGACGACGTACGTCCGCACCCACGACGGGAACTCGGCCACGCGCTCCGAGACCCGGATGGTCCGGTCCTCGGGCGTGCACGATCCGTACTGGCCCCGGGCCTCCTTGACGTAGCGGATCGAGCGCCACCGGAGGCGTCCCCCGAAATAGCGTTCGTTGAGGTCGCGGGCCCGCCGCTCCAGCTCCGGGCTGGCGTTGAGGCGGTCGAGGCGCTCCCGCTGGGTGAGCCGCTCGACCATGGTCCGCACCCACCGGCGCTCCTCGGACCGGGTCAGGTCGACCGGGAGCAGGACGACCACCTTCCGGCCACGGCGCTCGGCCTGGATGGTCTTCCGTCGGCGGGGGCTCCGGACGACCTCGACTTTCATGGGCCGATTGTAGCGACGCCGCCGAAAAGCGAAACCCAGGGTCGGGCCGAGGGGGTCTTCCCGGGGCGGGCGGGGCGGGCCGGGCTCAGTACTCGACGTCGAGGGACGAGATGGCTGCCGGCAGCGTCCCGAAGATCCCCTGCATCTGCATGAGCTTCATGAGATCCCCACTGACCTTGATCTTCCCGCTCATGTAGGCGGCCGTCGCCGTCAGCTCGTTCTTCCACAGCGCCACGGCCGTCTCGTAGTCCTGGGTGATGGTGGCGTCGGGGGCGTCGATGTCGCCGACGCCAGCCTCGGCCTGGCCGCCCTCGACCTTCAGGTACGTCTTGGACTCGCCTTCTGGGGTCGTCACGACGTTCTGGATCTTCGCCGTCTGGGTGCCTGCGGCCTGCTTGAACGCGTCGCTCGCGTTCAGCGCCTCGGTGACTTCCTTGGCCCACTCCTCGGACAGGAACTTCAGAGCCATGTCTCCTCCTCGTGGATGGTCGGTGCGAAGGATATCGCGAGGCGCCACGATCCGTTCAACGCGGCGATGCTCGGCGGCGGGTCCGCATCTCCTCGGCGAACGACCGGACGTCGTCGAGGGCCCAGACGCGTCCTCCGGCCAGCGTGGCCAGCGGGGCGGGGAACGAGCCTCGGGCCACGTACGTCGCCACCCGGCGCTTGTCCCAACCGAGGATCGCGGCCGCCTCGGCCACGCCCACCACGGCGGGGATGGCCTCGATGAGCAGCGGTGTCTTGGGATGCGCTTGGCGAAGCCGCTCGATGCACCGGTCGCGGGTGGCTCCCTGGATTGCCGGCTGCGCATCGGCGACGCGCCACCGTCCGTCGGCGCCCTGGCGGAGCGTGAACCGTCGCTCCCTTGTCATGCCTCGGCCTTGCGAGCCTTCCACACGTGCTCGGCCGGCCATCGCCGGGCCCACTCGAGGGACACCCAACCCTCGTAGGTGGTGCGAGCGTTCGGCGGCGGCCGAAGCTCGATGAGGTCCTCGACGACGAACCCGCTGGCCCGGAACAACCGGATCCAGTCACCGTATGGAAGCTGGAACTGCACGGTGGCCTCGTCGTCACCGGTGCGCATGGCGAAGTAATCCTCGCGCAGCTCACGGCCGACCTGCTCGCTCTCGTCGTCCCAGCACACGAAGTGCCACGGCGTGTCGGTGGAGAACGTCAGCAGGCCACCGGGACGGAGGACCCTCGCCGCTTCGGGAACGGTGCGCCGTGGGTCGGCGAACGACATGGCTCCGTGGTCGCAGAACAGGACATCGAACGAGGCGTCGGCGAACGGAAGCTCCTCGGCGCTGGCCTGGACCAGCGGGACGTCAGCGCGGGCCCGCCGGATGCGGCGCCGAGCATGGTCGAGCTGCTGTTCCGACACGTCGAGGCCGGCGACGCGGGCGCCGCGACGGGCCAGGGCCACCGACCACTGCGCCGCGCCGCAGCCGAGCTCGAGAAGGTCCTTCCCGCCAACCTCACCGAGGGCATGGATGCGCGACTCGGGGATGCGCCACACCCCCCAGGCCATCGCCGTGCGGGACAGCCGGGCCCCGTGCTGTTGCTGGTAGGCACCGGCGTCGGCGTTCCAGTACGCGCGGTTCTTGCGCACGTGCTCCTGGGTCACGCGGGGATGGTACCCGCTTGCCCCGCCCGAACATACGTTCTATCCTCGTCGGATGCGCTGGGACAACCTCCGTCTCGACGTTCGCCCGGCCGACGACCGGCTGACGCCGCCACTGTTCGAACAGGGCGCCGTGGTGAAGACGTTCGACACGCCGGAGTTCAAGGGGATGACGTTCTACGAGGTCCAGGCCAAGTCGATCATCAACCGCGTCCCCGATGCCTCGTACGTGCCCTTCCGCTGGACGATCAATCCGTATCGGGGATGTTCGCATGGGTGCTCCTACTGCTTCGCCCGGAAGACCCACACGTACCTGGACTTCGATTACGGGAAGGACTTCGACACACGCATCGTGGTCAAGGTCAATGCGGCCGAGCGCCTGCGCAAGGAACTCGCCCGGCCGAAGTGGAAGGGCGAGCACATCGCCATGGGCACGAACGTCGACCCGTACCAGCGGGCCGAGGGACGGTACCAGCTCATGCGCGGCATCCTGGAGGCGATGCGCGACTTCGCCAACCCCTTCTCCATCCTAACCAAGGGCACCCTGATCCTGCGCGACCTCGACCTGCTCATGGCGTGCGCCGAGGTCACCGACGTCGCCACGAACGTGTCGGTCGGGGCCGTCGACCGGGACCTGTGGCGGGCGGTCGAGCCGGGGACGCCGAGCCCGCTGAAGCGGCTGGAGGCCTGCCGGACGCTGAACGAGGCCGGCATCCCGTGCGGCGTGCTGATGGCGCCGGTCCTCCCGTTCATCTCCGACACCGACGAGGCGCTGGAGGAGACCGTCCGGGCCATCGCCGAGGCCGGGGCCACCCACATATCCCCGATCGTGCTGCATCTTCGGAACGGCGGGGCCCGCGAGTGGTACATGCGGTGGCTCCGCGAGCATCACCCCAACCTGGTGCCGGCGTACGAGGCGCTGTACGGCGACCGCGCCTACGCACCCAAGGCCTTCCAGGACGAGCTGTCAGACCGGATCCATCGGCTAGCCCGGCGGTTCGGAGTGGGCCGGCGCTCCCCGGCGAACGCCCGCCGCATCGCCCCGCGGCCACCCGATCCGGAGCAACTCACCCTGATCTGATCAGCCGAACCGGCGGATCTCCTGGAGCCAGCACGGCGTGTGCCAGTGCCGGCGCAGGTCGGGCTGCTCGTCCTCGAAGGCCACGATGTGCGTGGTGCCCGCGGCGATGGGGCCGTTGCACCCCGGGCACGTGTACGCCCGTTCGCCCTCGACCTGTCGGACCGTGAACCCACGGCGCTGCGCCCCCGGGGGGGCCTGGCCGCGCGGCGGGCGGGGAGGCTCCGGCCGGCCTCGCTCACGGGCGGATCGGTGCCGCCGCGGCACGTCAGCCGCGTTCCTCGAGGATGAACCGCGCCGCCACCTCGCCGAGGGCGCTCCCGGTGCCGGCGGCGTCCTTGGGCCCGCCGCGCACACGGAACGAGTGGTCGCCGCCCTCGACGGGATGCAGGGTGGCCCGCTTCCCCAGGCGATCGAGCACCCCTTCGAGCAGGTCCCAGCGAGCGAACGCATCGGCTGTCCCCTGGATGAACAGCATCGGGACGCGGATCGCCGGCAGGTGCGCATCGCGGATGCGCTCCGGCTTCCCCGGCGGGTGGAGCGGGTAGCCCACGAACACGAGCCCGGCGGCATCGAGCTCACCGTCGGCGACCATCATCGAGGCGATCCGACCACCCATCGACTTCCCGCCCACCCAGACCGGGCTCCCCAGCTCGCGGCCTGCCTCGAACGCCGCGGTCCACACCTCCCGCAGGGCCGGCTCCCGATCCGGTCCCCGCCGCCCCTCCTCCGTGTAGCGGAAGTTGAACCGCAGGCACCTGACCCCGGCCGCCGAGGCACCCTCAGCGAAGCCGCGCAGCAGCGGACCGGCCAGGTCTCCGCCGGCACCGTGGGCCAGCACGAGCACCGGGCCACCGGCGCCGTCCACGGCCGCGGACACCGGGCCGCGCGTGGTCTCGATCGTCGTCGTCCGCTCGCTCATCCTGACCCGATTATCGCGGGTTAGGCCAGATCGTCGAGGCGATCCACGATGTGGCGCTCGATGGCCGCCACCCGCTGGGGATCCTCGACCTTCCGGCCGAGCAGGTCGCGGACGTAGAACGCGTCGATGACCCGCGTGCCGTACGTGGCGACCTTGGCGACGTGCACGTCGAGCTCGAGCTCATGGAAGGCCAGAGCCAGCTCGAACAGCAGGCCGATCCGGTCTGGGGCGCCGACCTCGATGACCGTGGAGAAGTCGGAGACGGCGTTGTCGACCTGGACCTCGACGGGCACGTCCGCTCGCGGTGCCCGGTAGTGGCGACGCTTCTCCCGGACGCGGTACTCCAGCGACAACCGGCCCTCGAGCGCCTTGCGCAGGTCACCGCGGAAGCGGCGCCACCGATCCTCGTCGACCTCGCCGCGGAACGCCGGGACCACGTCGAACAGGTCGAGGGCCACGCCGTCCCCGGTCGTGAACACCTGCGCCGACAGGATGTTGAGACCGTTCAGGGCCAGCGCCCCGGCGATCTGAGCGAGGAGGCCCGGGTGATCGGCGGCCACCACCGTCAGCTGATGGGCCCCTCGCCGCGCCCCCCGCCGGGCGGCCGTGCGAACCTCCGTGGAACCGGGCGACGGCGTCAGCATCCCCACGTGGGATGCCGCCGTCACCGGGTCGACCGAGGTGAAATACGAGCGGGGCATCTGCTCGATGAACCGCTCGACGGCCTCACCCGGCCCGGCCCGGCCCCGGACCTCCGCGATGCGCTCCTCGAGGCGCACCGCCCGGTCGGCATCCATTCCGCCCGCCTCCAGCAGGTGCTGGACCTTGCCCACGAGCTCACGGATCAGCGCCTGTCGCCACGGAGACCAGGCGTGCGGCCCCGTGGACATCGCATCGGCCGCGGTGA
>DASQUI010000062.1:0-2384 GCA_035641375.1 Actinomycetota bacterium | reverse complement strand
CCCAGCGTGTCGAAGCTCATCGTTCCCTCCCGTCCTTGCGGAATCCCGGAAGCCTATCCCCACCCGCGATGGCCGCCGGAAGGGCTCGGAGGAACGACGCCTATACTCGTGCGAAGAGATGCGGTTCGGAGCGTTCACGTTCGGATCGATCGAGGTCGACGGGAAGACCTACGAGCACGACCTCGTGGTCGATCGGGGCCGGGTCCGAAAGCGCCGGAAGGGCCCGTCCAAGCCGTTCCGGCCCCAGTACGGCCACACCCCACTGTCGGTGGCCGAGGACATCCCATGGGATTGCCGGCGCCTGGTCGTCGGGAGCGGGGCCAACGGGGCACTGCCCGTGATGCCCGACGTCGCCGAGGAAGCCGATCGGCGCGGTGTCCAACTGGTGGTTCTCCAGACGTCCCAAGCTATCGAGGAGCTCGGTCGGGGGCAGCACGACACGAATGCGATCCTCCACGTGACGTGCTGATCTCGCACGGCCACGCCGTGCGTCAGCTCGGCAACGGCCCCTCTCCATCGATCTGTGGGTGCTCGCTCCCGGGACTCTGAACCCTCCATCTCATTGACACCTGCCTGGGCCGCAGGCGAACAATGACCGCACCGGCGGAGGAGGTGGGGGGATGGAAGGAATCGTCACCGGTCTCATCGCCGCCCTCGTGGGCGGGGTGTCGGGGTACGTCAGCGCCTTCCTGACCAACTTCATCGAGCGCCGCAAGGTGATCGATGAGAGCGTGCGCACGGTCCGGACCGAGACCTACGCGTTCCTGTGGAGGAAGACCGCGCTCCTCCCAAAATGGCCCCGGGCGGAGCACGTGACCTATCGGGACGTGCTCAGGCTCAGTGAGGAGTTCCGCGAGTGGTACTTCGGGACCCTCCCGACGGCGGCCGCCGGCCAGATGTCCTCGAGTCAATCGAAGACACCCAACACGCAATCGGAGACGCCTGAGTCGGCGCCCCACGCCCAGGGGCCGGGCGGGATGTACCTCTCCGCTTCGGCACGGGGGGCATACGGACGCCTCCAGGATCAAATCACTCAACTGGTGAAGCAGGAGCGCGCTGCCGGGCTCGATCGCCCGTTGTCGACCCCTGACTACGACGCCCTCCAGTCTAAGGCGAGCCGCTTGAGGACCGAGATGACCCGTGACCTGTTGTCCCGCCGCCGAACCTTCATGGTCCGGTAGCGGGGGTCACGGTGACGGTCCCGAAGGGACGCCGCGGCTGCATGACCACGGTTGCCATCGTCGGGCTGGGGGCGATGGGTGGTCGCATCGCGCGCCGACTCCTGGACGCTGGGTACGAGGTGCTCATCTGGAACAGGACGGCCGGGAGGACGTCCGACCTGACCGAGCTCGGGGCGAAGCCCGTCGAAAGCCCTGCCGACGCCGCCCGTCGAGCCGGCGCCGTGATCACGATGGTCTCCGATCCGGCGGCGCTCACAGCCGTGATGGAAGGACGCGTCGGTCTGGCCGCGGGGGCCGGGAGCTCGGTCACGGTCATCGAGATGTCCACGGTCGGACCCGCGGCCGTGTTGCGGCTGGCATCCGTGCTGCCCGCAGGCACCGGGCTGCTCGACGCCCCCGTGCTCGGCAGCCTCTCCGAAGCGGAGTCGGGCTCGCTCCACATCTTCGTCGGCGGTCCGGCATCCCTCGTCGGGCGGTGGCGACCGCTCCTGTCCAGGCTGGGTTCTCCGATCCACGTCGGTTCGCTGGGCGCCGGTGCGGCCGCCAAGCTGGTCGCCAACCTCACGCTGTTCGGAGCCCTCGGCGTCCTCGGCGAGTCCCTGGCGCTCGCCGAGGGGCTCGGCCTGTCGCGCGACGCGGCGTTCGCCGTGCTGGCCACCACACCTCTGGCCGCCCAGGCCGAGCGGCGGCGGGCGGCGATCGAGAGCGGCCAGTACCCGTCACGCTTCCCGCTGTCGCTCGCACGGAAGGACGCAGAGCTGATCCACAGCGCGGCGAGAGCCGCCGGTGTGGATCTGCGCCTCACCGAGGCTGCGCGAACGTGGCTCGCAGACGCCGAGGTCGCCGGCGCGGATGCCGACCGGGACTACACCACGATGCTGACGACGATCCTCGGGGACCGAACCAGCCGCACGCGAGCATCCTCGTCGAAGGCCAGAACGCTCGGACGCCGGAATCACGACGGTCTGATCGTCGATCTCGACGGCGTCGTCTGGCTCGGCGGCCGCCCGATCGACGGTGCCGTCGAGGCGATCGCGAAGCTGCGCGCCCGCGCCGCGCTGGCGGCGTGAAGCGGCTACAAGAGCTCGGCCGCCGATACGGCGTCGCGTCGGCCGGGCAACGGGCGCTGGAGGCGATCCTGGCGCTGCAGGCCGAGGACCCGGCGGCCCCGACCGCGGTGACGGAGCCGGCCGAGGCGGTCGA
>DASQUI010000061.1:0-2615 GCA_035641375.1 Actinomycetota bacterium | reverse complement strand
AATCCTGCCCAGGGAACGTTGGAACGCGTTCGGGCTCCGTCGCCACAAAACCCAGAGTGCGTCAGAAACGCCCAGGTCAGAGGCACCGGTCCTCGCCTCGCTGGGGGCCCGGGCAGCCATTCCGCGCTCTTTCCCCATCGTTCCCATCCGTTTCCTTGCCCCGCCGGCCCGGTGAGGTAGTTTCGGTTCAGCCGAGTGGGAGGAGATCGTGATGCATCCGAACGAGCAGGTTCTCCGGGACGCCGACAAGGCACAGCTGGATGGCGACTTCGAGGCGTTCATCGATGCGTTCACCGACGACGTCATCGTCCACATCCCCGGCAGGAGCTCCCTGGCGGGTGACTACAAGGGGAAGGAGCAGTTCGGCGAGATCTTCGCGAAGTTCAACGAGAAGGCGCCGAACTACACGTTCGACTCGCACGCGTACTTCGCCGACGACGAGCACGGCGTGACCATGCAGATCTCGAACTACGGAGAGCCGAGCGGGCTGGTCACGAACGAGGCGTTCATCTGCCACTTCCGCGACGGGAAGATCTCCGAGTTCTGGTTCCTGAGCGTCGACCCGTACGCGGTGGACGAGCTGCTCGGGTAGCGGCGTTCAGCCGACGGTCGCGGTCAGCGGCGGCGGCCCGAGCGCTTCCGTCGTGGGGCTGGCGCCACGATCCCTGGCGCCAGGAACGCGATGGTCCGCCGGAGGGTTAGGTCGACGTCGTCTGGATCGAGCAGCTGCACGGGGCCTTCCTGCGATGCGAGCATAGACGTGATCACCGCCACGACCGCCATCAACCGCCACCACATCTCCTCGGAGCTCACGTGCGGGACCGCGCGGCACAGGGCGTCGTGGAACCGCTCGCCGGGCTCGCCGAACTGCTCGCCCACCATGCGGCGAACCAGCTCGGAGGGCTCCGTGTACGAGCGCCCCATGAACCTGGCGATCACTGCGCCGCGCGGGCCGAGGTCCCGGATGATGCGGAGGTCGGGAGCGAGGAACGCATCCAGGATCGCTTCCACCGGCGAGGGGTCGGGGGCGGCGGCCTCCTCGGCCCGCTGCAGCAGCTCGAGCCGCTCCCGGTTCACCGGTTCCACGATCCGCGACAGCACCGCCCTGAGCAGCTCCTCCTTCGAGCCGAAGTGGTAGTTGACCGCGGCGACGTTGACGCCGGCCAGCGCGGTGATCTCCCGCAACGAGGTCCCGGCGAACCCCTCGTCGGCGAAGCGCTGCTCCGCGGCGTCGAGGATCCTCTCCCGCGTCGATCCCCGCGCCGATGCCGAAGCCGCCGACATCGCTGCCATCGGCTAGCTCGCCGTGGTGGGCGGAGCCACCCGCTCTGACCACCACGAGCGGATCGCCTCGGCGACGAGATCCGGCTCGTCCATGTGCGGGAAGTGGTGGGCGCCCTCGACCACCACCAGCCGGGCCTCGGGGAACCTCGCCGTCCACTGATCGGGAAAGCCTTCCTTCCGGACGGGGCTCTTCCCCCCGAACACCAGCAGCAGCGGCCGATCATGGAGGGTGGTCGTCAGGGAGCGGTCGACCCCGCGCAGGTAGGCGACGGCCACGGTCGCGTCGCGGAGCATCAGCAGGGCGGCCCGGCGCACCTCTCGATCGCGGAACGGCCCCCGGAACGCCTTCCTCCCCGCCCGGCTCAGGTGCCGCCCCACGCCCAGCCCCGTCGACGTGGCCCCGGCCAGGACGTTGGTCGCGCCGTTGATGCCCCGGAACGCTCGGCCGCTGACCATCCGCAACATGCGGGCCACCTTGGGGTTCTCCTCGGAGATCGGCCACCCGAACGTCTCGATGACCGTCATGCCCCGGACCAGCTCCGGATGCCTGGCCGCGACCCCCAGGGCCACCACGCCGCCGAGGTCGTGGACCACCAGGGTGACGTCGCGGAGGTCGAGCTCCAGGACGAACCGCTCCAGCACGGAACACGCCGCCTCGATCCCCGGCTCGTACCCCTCGGCCGGCACCGATAGGCCGGAGCCGGGAAGGTCGAGGGCCACGCACCGGAAGTGCCCACGTAGCCGCTCGATCACGGGGCCGAAGACAAAGGACCACGCCGCCCCGGCCACCACGAACAGCAGAGTCGGGCCGGAGCCTTCGTCGACATAGTGGATCAGGTGTCCGTCGAGGTCCACGAACCGGCTCTCGAACGGGTACTCCGCGGCCGGCAGCCAGCTCGGCCTCCGGCCGTCCTGCTCGATCGGTCGCTCGCTGCGGCTTGGGGCCATGTCTTGCTCCTCTCCTAGGGGATTCAAAACGCACGTTTGAAGCATACGTTTGCTTGAATCGAGGCGTCAAGATGGGAGGTCAGGCCGAGGCGATTCGGGAGTGAAGCTCGGGCAGGCGGGTCGCCGCGGCGGCATGGGCGGCGTCCGCGCTCGGTGCGTGGCCGGTGACCGCGGTCAGAACTCGTCGCGGCCCACCGGGCCAGCACCTCGTTGGCCGACCTGGCCCCCACCGACCGGGCCCTGGCCGGCTTCGCCGGCGAGTCGGTGACCTGATCACCGCCGGTTCCCATCCCTGACCCCTTGACGCGGGAATTCAACGCATGTAGAGTTCCGGTTCAACAAGCGTTGAGTTCCGTGGAAGGGAGGCGCCGTGTGGGCCATGG
>DASQUI010000060.1:0-6876 GCA_035641375.1 Actinomycetota bacterium | reverse complement strand
GGCCCTCCGCCCGCCCCGCGACCGCCGCTACTGACGGGCCAGGGTCTCGTCGGCGAACTCACCGATCAGCGAGGCGACGATCCGCTCCTGCTTCTCGAAGTAGTGGTCGGCGTTAGGGACGATCTCCACCCGGGCGTTTTCCAGTTTCCTGCCGAGCGACCGGACCTCGGGCGCGGGTGACAGCTGGTCGGCGGCGCCGCTGATCAGCAGGGTGGGGACCCCTCGCCCGCGCAGCCCGGCCCGCTCGGGCACCGGGGGGAGCCGGTCCAGGGACTCGCCCAGGGGGAAGCCGATGAGCACCAGGGCGACGACGCGGTCGTCGGCGATGGCGTGGCGGAGGGCCACGCCGGCCCCGAACGACCAGCCGACCAGGAGGGTCGGTCCCGACGACAGCGTTCGCACGTGGTCGACTGCGGCCAGGACGTCGGCCAGCTCGTCGCGGCCGTGCCCGTACTCGCCCTCCGATCCCATGATCCCGCGGAAGTTGAACGCCAGCACGGTGAGCCCGTGGGATGCGGACAGCTCGTTCCGGATGGCCCACAGCAATGGGTGATCCTTGCTGCCGCCGAGCAGAGGATGGGGGTGACACAGGACCGCCGTGCCCACGGCTGCTCCGTCGGCCATGCGGACTTCACCCTCGAGCGAAAGGCCGTCGGAGGTCGTGAGCCGGACCGGGTCCATGGGGTATGCGACGATGCCATACGGCCATGCGCGACGGCAAGGCGAGCATCGGGGTGGCGCTGCGCGATCCGGTCCCGTGGCCGGAGCTTCGCGACATCGTCGAATCCGCCGAGGAGACGGGGTACGCGGCCGTCTTCGTCCCCGAGATCGTGTGGCGCGAGGCCTTCTCCACGCTCGCTGCGCTCACGTCGGTGACGACGTCGGCCCTGCTGGGAACGGGCGTCGTGGCCATGACCCACCGCGACGAGTTCACGACCGCGCTGGCCGCGGCCACCCTGCACGACCTGTCGGATGGGCGGTTCGTCCTCGGGCTGGGTGCCGGCGAGGAGCGCCGGCTCGCGCACGTGCGGTCCTACGTCGAGGACGTGAGCCGGCTCCTCCGGGGTGAGGCGGCGGGTGGACGGGCGCTGGGAGCGGCCCCCGAGCCGAAGGCGACCCCCATCTGGCTGGCGGCGCTCGGCCCGTCGATGGTCGAGCTGGCCGGTGAGGTGGCCAACGGGGCACTCCTCAACTGGTGCACGCCCGAACGAGTGGCGCGAGCCCGCGAGGAGGTGACACGGGGCGCGGAGCGGGCCGGGCGCGACCCCGCGGCCGTCACGATCGCCGTCTACGTGCGGACGTGCCTCGGACAGGAGGAGGCGCATGCCCTGGCGGTGCTCCGTGCCGCGGCCGGTGAGTACGCGACCATGCCCCGGTACCGGCGGCAGCTCGAGTCGATGGGGCTCGTCGAGGAGGCCGCCGCGGCGGCGGCGGCGTTGGGGTCGGGCGATCCGTCGGGGGTGCCGAGACGACTGGTCGACGAGTTGTGCCTGTGGGGCGACCGCGACGCGGCGCTCCGCCGTCTCCACGCGTACCACGATGCCGGCGCCGATCTCGTCGTGGTGTATCCGGTCCCGGTTCGCGACCACGTGTCGTCGATCCTCGGCTCCCTCATGGCCCTCGCCCCGGCGCCGGCCGTGGAACGCTGATTCCTGTTTGGGATGGTGGGCGATGGAGAAACATCGCTGTATGGAGCGATTCCTTCCCAAGCCGGCGGTGGGGTGGGAGCCGGTCTACGAGTTGCTTCGGTGCATCGGGGACGTCAGCGACGACCCCTCGGTCCGTGCCGTCCACGCGTTGGCGCTGATCTCGGGGATGCAGGCCGGGGACAGCATCGACGAATGGCTCCTCACGGAGCTGCTCTCGCTGGCGGCCCTCGACGTGGACGATCCGGTCTGCCGTGAGGCCGTGGGAGCCCCGGCCGGCGTTTTCCAGGGCGCCGGGGTGCTCTCGGTGGACTGGCGGCGAACCTCCCTCCTGAAGCGGGAGGCCACCTCTCGCTCCCTCATCGCCGAGGGGCGGAGGAACCGAAACGTGTACCGGGACCAGGTGCGGAGCGAGATGCTGGCCGTGGAGGACGGGATCCAGCGCGCCCTGCACTCCATCGAGGACCTCGACGACGAGGAGTGGTGAGGATCCGGCTCGCCCCGGGCCGCCTGAGGGGGTAGACTTCTATTCGCACGGTTGGCACGGTGGATAGGGGGAAAATTCCATGACCTACACGATCGCGGAGCCCTGCATCGACGTCAAGGACCGGGCCTGCGTGGACGAGTGCCCGGTGGACTGCATCTACGAGGGCGGGCGGATGCTCTACATCCAGCCCGACGAGTGCGTCGATTGCGCTGCCTGCGAGCCCGTCTGCCCGGTGACGGCCATCTTCGCCGAGGACGACGTCCCCGAGGAGTGGAAGGTGTACACGGCGATCAACGCTGAGTTCTTCACGGAGGAGATCGCCGGCTACGTCTCGCCCGGCGGGGCCGCCCAGGTCGGGGCGGTCGATAAGGACCATCCGACGGTGGCCAGCTTCAGCGCCTAGCTGCATCTCCGGAGCTCGAGCGCACACCGGCCGCCTGGGTAGGAATCACGTGTGGGTGCAGAGCCGTACCTCCCGGGTCGCCTCAGCCTGACATCGCTCCGGCAGAGCGTCGACGGATGCCGCGGGTGCGATCTCTACCGCGATGCCACGCAGGGCGTGATGGGGGAGGGACAGAAGCGCGCCGAGGTGATGCTCGTCGGCGAGCAGCCCGGTGACCGCGAAGACGTGGCCGGAAAGCCCTTCGTGGGGCCGGCCGGACGCGAGCTGGATCGGGGGCTCGAGGAGGCCGGGATCGACCGGACGCAGGTGTACGTTACGAACGTCGTGAAGCACTTCCGGTTCGAGCGACGGGGCAAGCGGCGCATCCACCGGCGACCCTCGGCCGAGCAGATGGCGGCGTGCCGGCCGTGGCTCGAGGCCGAGCTGGCCGTGGTCAAGCCCCGGGTCCTCGTGGCGCTGGGGGCCACGGCCTCCCAGGCGCTCCTCGGCAGCACCTTCCGGGTCAGTCGGCAGCGCGGCCAGATCGTTCCGTCCGACCTGGCCCCCGTGGCCCTGGCCACCGTGCATCCGTCCTCCATCCTGCGGGCTCCCGACGAGGAGGCGCGCCGCCTGGAGCGGAAGCGATTCGTCGAGGACCTGCGGGTCGTGGCCCAGCAGCTGGAGGGCTGACCGGGTGCCGACGCCGGCGGTCACGCTCGACGTCGGCGGTCGCAAGGTCCGCGTCACCAACCCCGACAAGGTGTTCTTCACCAAACGGAAGGTGACCAAGCTCGACCTGGTGCGCTTCTACGTCGACGTCGCCGAGGGAGCGCTGGCCGGGTGCCGGGACCGCCCCGTTATCCTGCACCGGTATCCGAACGGCGTCGACGGCGAGGACTTCTACCAGAAGCGGATGCCGAAGCAGCGCCCCGAGTGGCTCGAGACCGTGACGATCGCGTTCCCGAGCGGGCGGACCGCCGAGGAGCTCGTCGTGGCCGACGCCGCCCACCTGGCGTGGATGATCAACCTGGGCTGCATCGACATCAACCCGTGGCCGGTACGCGCCGACGACACCGATCATCCCGACGAGCTCCGCGTCGACCTGGATCCCACACCGCGGATCCCGTGGGACGACGTCCGCACGGTGGCCCTGGTGGCCCGCGACGTGCTTGAGGAGCACGGCCTGGTCGGGTTCCCGAAGACCAGCGGCAAGCGGGGCATCCACGTCAACGCCCGGATCGAGCCCCGGTGGAGCTTCACCATGGTCCGCCGGGCGGCGCTGGCCTTCGCTCGGGAGGTGGAGCGGCGTTCCTCGCTGGCCACCACGGCGTGGTGGAAGGAGGAGCGCCGGGGGGTCTTCGTCGACTACAACCAGAACGCCCGTGACCGGACGGTGGCCTCCGCGTACTCGGTCCGGCCGGTGCCCGACGCGCGGGTGTCCACGCCGCTCGCGTGGGACGAGGTGCCCGCCGTCGAGCCGGCCGAGCTGCACATCCGCAGCGTGCCGGACCGGTTCCGGACGAGGGGCGATCCCGGCGCGGACATCGACGAGCATGTGGGCACGCTCGACTCCCTCCTCGAGCTGGCCGACCGCGACGAGCGCGGTGGGCTCGGCGACGCCCCGTGGCCGCCCCACTTCCCCAAGGGCGACCGCGAGCCCACCCGCGTCTCCCCTTCCAGGGCCAAGAAGGTCGCGGAATGGGAGGCGCAGCGAGCGTCGCGCCGCGGCAAGGGTCGGGGCTGACGCCCCGGCTGTCACGCCTCCATCCACCACTCGGTGAACTCGGCGGCGCGGCCGTCGGGGGCAAAGCGGATCACCCACAGGTTCGAGTACCGCTTTCCCTCTTTCGGGTAGTCGGTCCACCCGCGGACGAAGGCGAGGTCGCCGGTCTCCGCGACCGGCTCCCACCTGAACGTCCACTCGTCGGGCTCCTCCCTCCGGCCCAACCAGCCCTCGACGATGGCCTCCCGCGGCGTCCACGGCTCGCGGTGGGGCGCGGTCCAGTACCGGGCGTCCTCGGTGAACAGCGCGGCGATGTCATCGCGATCGTTCGATCCCCACGCTCGGACGTAGCCCGCCATCCATCGCTGTAGCCGATCGCCGGTCATCGGAGCTGATCGAGGGTGCACTCGCGAGGCTGCTTGTCGGTACGCCACCGGAGGAGGCGGCTCCCGTGGCGGATCCGGTTCGAGGTCACGTGGTCGTAGGTGACCTCGGCCACCAGCGTCGGCTCGAGGGGGATCCACTCGCGCTCCTCCTGGCGCCATCGGCTGGGGCCGCCGGGGCCGGCGCCGAGCCCGAACCCGTCGCCACCCTCCAGCGGACGGAGCAGCTCCAGCAGCTCCAACCGCTGCTTGGCGGGGAAGGCGCCGACGAACCCGACATGATGCAGTGCCCCGTGCTTGTCGTAAAGACCGAGGAGCAGCGACCCCACGCCCTGGCCGCTCTTGTGGATGCGGTACCCGCCGATCACGACGTCGACGGTCTTCTGCCGCTTGACCTTGACCATGACCCGTTCGCCGGGCCGGTACGTCAGGTCCTCCTGCTTGGCGATGATGCCGTCGAGACCCGATCGCTCTAGCTCCTCGAGCCACCGCTGGGCCTCGGCCGGGTCGGTGGTGCTCGGCGTCACGGCGATGCGCGGCCCCGGGGCGAGGATCGTGTCGAAGTCGCCGGGCGCCTCGGCGAGCGCTCGGAGGAGCCGATCCCATCGTTCCGACAGCGGCTTCGGACGGAGGTCCTGCCCGACCACGGCCAGCAGGTCGAAGGCCACAAACGTCGCCGGAGTCTCCCGGGACAGCAGCTCGACGCGAGAGGCGGCCGGATGGATGCGCTGCTGGAGCACGTCGAACTCGAGCCGCCCCTCGATCGGCGTGATGATCTCGCCGTCGACGACGCACGTCCGCGGGAGGGCCGACCGCAGCACCGGCAGCAGTTCCGGGAAGTACCGCTGGAGCGGCTTCTGGCTCCGGCTCTCGATATGGACGTCCTTGCCGTCGCGGAACACGATGGCCCGAAACCCATCCCACTTCGGCTCGTACCGCCACCCGTCGCCAGCGGGGATGTCCGTCTGGACCCGGGCCAGCATCGGAGCGAGGGGAGGCGAGAACGGCAGCGGCATGCCGCCATGATGGCATCCTGGCACGGTTTGCCGCATCCGGGCCCCGGGTAGGTCGCGAACGTGGAGCGTCAGCGAAGCGACACGCCCCCCGACCGCGACGCAGTGGAACGCGGCGGGTTCTCCCCGGACGAGCTGGTGCCACCGCCGGACCAGCCCCAGGGCTCGGAGGATAACGTCACCGTCGAGGAGCAGCGCGACGGCGATTCGCTCGACGAGCGTCTGGCCCGGGACCGGTCCGAGCGGGATCGTAGAGGTCCCCGTGGCGAGCCTGGGGAGCTCGTCGACGAGGACCCGGACAAGGAGAAGGACACCGTCGCCGACGAGGCCGGTGAGCCGGTCGCGGACGAGGAAGAAGCGGCCGAGGAGTCGGCGATGCGGACCGAGACCGGCGACCGTGCCCCCGGCGTGACCGAGGGTCCCGATCGCTACGTCGAAGAGCCGTAGCGCTTGCTTCGGATTGGCGCACCGCGGCGGTGGGAAGGCTCCCCCCAGAGACCCGCAGTGTCTCGAGGAAGGCGAGCCCATGGCGCAGAGTGCCCGGTTCTTGGAAGAGCGAGACCTGCTGCGCGAGTACCTGCGGGGGCTGCAGCGACATCCGCGGGCGAGTCAAGACGTCGCTCCCGGATGGCAGATGCGGACCTGCGCGGCGTGCGGCGAGGAAGCGGCGTTCCGGCTCGATCACGAGGGTGATTGGGCGACGTGCGGCCGGTGCGGACACCTGGCCTGACGGTCAGGCCGTCGGAACGGCTCCGGGCGATGCGTCGAGTGGCCAGCCGGCCACCGGCGCGAGCTGCTCGACGATCGACCGGATGACTCGCTCCCGCAGCCGAAGCACCTCCAGTCCGGGAGCGTCCACGCCGAGGGCACCGAGCATCTCCGGACGTCCCAGCCACTGATCGTGCCAGGCCAGGTCGCTGACCGCGGTGATCATGATTTCCCCATCGACCCGCAGCCGAGGTCGGATGAGCGTGTCGTTGCGCCCGTCGGCCTGTTCGGCAAGTTGGGGGATGACCACCGTCGAGAGGTATTCGGCGACGGGGTCGAACAACACTGCGTCGCCGTCGGCGGAGAGGATGTGCCCTTTGGCGTTCTCCAGCATGGCGTCCTGGAGGCTGCGCCACAGCGCGGCCAAGCCCGCGTACTCCCCGCGTCCCGCTTCGGGGAGGTCGAGATCGACCGATTGGGGAAGACGGATCGTGCCCACGAAGCAAGCAAACCGCAAACGGAGGGCCCGGTGAA
>DASQUI010000059.1:0-5081 GCA_035641375.1 Actinomycetota bacterium | reverse complement strand
GGAGGTAGTTGAGCTGAGCCAGCTCCACCTGGGCCTTCCCCTCCCGGCTCCGGGCGTGGAGGGCGAAGATGTCGAGGATCAGCGCGGCGCGGTCGACCACCTTGACCCCCAGACGCTCCTCCAGGTTTCGAAGCTGCCCCGGTGACAGCTCGTCGTCCACGATGACCAGTGGCGCCTCCGTGCGGTGAACGGTGTCGTGGAGCTGGCGGAGCTTCCCCTTCCCGATGAAGGTGGCCGGGTCGGGGGCGTCACGGGCCTGGACGATCCGGGCGGCGGTCTCCGCGCCGGCGGTGTCGGCCAGGGCGGCAAGCTCGTCGAGAGCGGCCTCGTCGCCGTGGCGGTCCAGCCCGACCAGGACGGCCCGCTCCATCACCTCCGGACGCCACGTGGCGGAAAGGGGCGACTCCGAAACGATGCGAGCCCGCTTGTCGTTCCGCCCGGTCACGCTAGGGCCTCGCCGAGGCGCTCCATGGCCTCGGCCAGACGATCGTCGGGGACGGTGAGGGAGATCCGTGCGTACCCCTCCCCGGCCCGGCCGTAGCCGCTCCCCGGGGCGAGGACCACGCCGGCTCGATCCAGCAGCAGCTCGCAGAACTCCGCCGACGACCGGCCACCCCGGGTGGGCAACCACACGTAGATCGAGCCTCGGGGCGGCTCCAGCTCCCACCCCAGCCCGTTCAGCGTGCCGACGACGAGATCCCGCCGCTTCTGGTAGACGGCCCGCATGTCATCCACGACGTCCTGCGGCCCGGTCAGCGCGGCGATGGCGGCACGCTGCACGGCGTCGAACACACCCGAGTCGACGTTCGTCTTCACCGTGGCCAGCGCCCTGATCACCTCGGCGTTGCCGGCGGCCCACCCGACCCGCCAGCCGGTCATGTTGTACGTCTTCGACACCGAGCCGAACTCGATGGCCGCGCCCTTCCCCGTCTGCAGCACGCTCGGGGCGACGTACCCGTCGTACGTCAGCTCGCTGTACGCCGCGTCGTGGGCGAGCAGGAGATCGCTGTCCGCGGCGAAGGCCACGGCGTCCTCGAAGAAGGCCGGCTCGGCCACGGCGGCGGTCGGGTTCGAGGGGTAGTTGAGCCACAGCATCCGGGTCCGGTCCGTCACCGGCGCCGCGGCGAGGTCGGGAAGGAACCCGCGCTCTGCCGACAGCGCCATGGGAACGGCCGTGCCGCCGGCCAGCATCGTCCCCATCGCGTACACCGGGTAGCCGGGGTCGGGAACGAGGACCTCGTCGCCTGGATCGACCCAGGCCCACGGGAGATGGGCGATGCCCTCCTTGGAGCCGATCAGCGGCTGGATCTCCGTGTCGGGGTCCAGCTCCACGCCGAACCGCCCGCGGTACCAGTCCGCGATGGCCTGCCGCAGCTTGGGCATCCCGTAGTACGAGGGGTACCGATGGGTGGCCGGGTCCGCTGCGGCCTCCTGCCCAGCCTGGACGACGTGTGGCGGCGTCGGCAGGTCGGGATCGCCGACCCCCAGCGAGATGACGTCGACGCCGGCGGCGCGCTTCTCGGCGATCTTGCGATCGAGCTCGGCGAACAGGTACGGGGGCAGGGTTTCGATCCGGCGGGCCACCCTCATCGCTTCATCCTCATCGGGCCGCCCCGGCCAGTCGGGCCTCCACCCACGTCCGGCTCATCTCGCCGTCGAACACGAATGCGGCCGGCCCCTCCAGGTACACGGTGTCCTCGGTCCACTCCACCTGGAGCAGCCCCCCGGGGAAGCGCACCGGGGCCCGGCGAGGGACCAGCCCGGCTCGGGCCGCGGCGACGAGGGCCGCGCACGCTCCCGTGCCGCAGGCCATCGTCTCCCCGGAGCCGCGCTCCCACACCCGCACGTTCACCACGCCGTCCTCGACCTTCACGAACTCAACGTTGGTGCGCTGCGGGAACCACTCGTGGTGCTCCAGCGGCGGCCCCAGCCGCGGCACGTCGAGCTTCTCCGGATCCTGCTCCCCCATCAAAACGAGGTGAGGATTCCCCATGGACACCGCGGCGGCCCGGTACTGGACGCCGTCGACCTCGAACGGCTCATCGAGGAGCTCTCCCTCCCCGATCATGGGAATCTCGGCCCGGGCGAACGCCGGCGGCCCCATGTCGACGCGCACGGAGTGGACGGCGCCGTCGGTCACCGACAGCACGAGGTTCTTCACGCCGTCACGCGTGTCCACCTCGAGCTCGATCTTCTCGGTGAGGCCGCGGTCGTACACGTACTTGGCCAGGCAGCGGATGCCGTTCCCACACATCTCGGCGACGTCGCCGTCGGCGTTCCAGTAGTCCATGAAGTAGTCGGCGACGTTCGACGGAGCAATGCGGATGACGCCGTCGGCGCCGACGCCCATGTGCCGGTCGCACAATCCGGCCACCAGCGCCGGGGTCAGCCTCACCCGATCCTCGACGTCCTCGATCATCACGAAGTCGTTGCCGGTGCCGTGGTACTTGGCGAACCTCATGCTCGGAAGTACTCCTCCAGCTCGACTGCGGTGGGCGACTCGAACCACCGGATGCGGGGGTCTCGGCGGAACCACGCCAGCTGACGCCGGGCCAGGTTCCGCGTGCGCCGAACGGTTCGATCCACGACCTCGTCGAGCGTGATCCGCCCGGCGAGGTGCTCCACAGCCTCAAGGTACCCGATGGCCTGCGAGGCCGTCAGGAAGGGGCCGGCGCCGCGGTCGAGGAGCTCCCGGACCTCCTCGATGAGGCCCTCGTCGAGCATCCGCCCGACCCGGGCCTCGATCCGGGGGCGCAGCTCCTCGGAGCGGGGAGCGACTCCGGCGGCCCGAACCCGGTCCGGGGGGTACCGCTCCCACTCCCCGGCGTAGCTGGAGAAGGGCCGTCCGGTCAGCGCGGCCACCTCCAGGGCCCGCACCGTCCGCCGGGCGTTCCCGGGCTCGATCTTCGTGGCCGCCCCCGGGTCGAACGCAGCCAACCGGCGATGCAGCGGCCCGGCACCCAGGGCCCGCGCCTCCGTCTCCAGGGTCCGCCGCAGCCCGGCGTCCGTCCCCGGGAAGCGCAGGTCATCGATCACCGCCCGGAGATAGAGGCCCGACCCGCCCACCAGCAGCGGCACCGCACGGCGGCTCCGGACCTCGGCGACGGCCTGCCGGGCCAGCTCCTGGAAGCGGGCCACGCCGAACGGCTCGGTGGGCTCGGCGATGTCGACGAGGTGGTGAGGCACGGCCGCTCGCTGGGCCGGGCTCGGCTTGGCCGTCCCCACGTCCATCCCCCGGTACACGGTCATCGAGTCGACGAGGAGGATCTCCGCGCCGAGACGTCGGGCCAGCTCGATGGAGACATCGGTCTTGCCGGCCGCGGTGGGACCGACCAGGGCCAGCGGCACGGTGAAGCCAGCCCGCCGTCCCGGTTCGGCGTGGCGCACCGCGTCCCGCACGTCAGCCCCGTCCCGCGCCGACCGGCGAGACGACCCGCCCGGTCAGGTGGTGGGGATGGCCCCGGTCGACGCGGACGTCGAGGAAGTCCCCGGGACGCCCATCCCCGGCCACGTTGACGACCTTGTTGGTCCGGGTCCGTCCCTGGAGCCCGCCCTTCTTCCCTTCGCCCTCGACGAGCACCTCGTGGACGCGTCCTTCCTCGGCGCGGTTCCGCGCCAGCGAGATCGACTCCTGGAGCGTCACGAGGCGGTCGAATCGCTCCTGGACAACCTCCTTGGGGAGCTGCTCGTCGAAGCCGGCGGCCACCGTCCCGGGTCGCGGCGAGTACTGGAACGTGAACGCGGCGTCGAAGTGGGCCGCCTCGACCACGCGCAGGGTTTCGCGGAAGTCGTCCTCGGTCTCGCCGGGGAAGCCGACGATGATGTCGGTGGTCACCCCGACCTCGGGGATGGCGTCGCGGATCCGCTCCAGCCATTCCAGGTAGCGGCCCGACCGGTACGAGCGTCGCATCCGGCCGAGCACGCGGTCCGACCCGGACTGCAGCGGGAAGTGGATGTGCTCGCAGACCGTGCGGCACCCGGCCATGGCCTCGATGACGTCTTCGGTGAAGTGGTGCGGGTGCGGGCTGGTGAAGCGAACCCGCCGGACCCCGTCGACACCGTCCACGGCTCGCAGCAGGTCGGCGAATAGCGGCCGCTGCGGATGGCCGGGGACGGTCACGTCGCGGCCGTACGTGTTGACGTTCTGCCCCAGGAGCGTCACCTCGAGCACGCCGTCGGCGGCCAGCCCCTGCACCTCGGCCAGGATCTTCCCCAGGGGACGGGACCGCTGCGGTCCTCGGACCAGCGGCACGATGCAGAACGAGCAGGTGTTGTCGCAGCCCACCGAGACGCTGACCCAGGCGTGGTGGCGAACCTCGCGGCGGGCCGGCAGCGCGCTGGGGAACACCTCCGTGTATTCGCGGACGTCCATCTGCGGGCCCGCGCGCTCGGCCTGGCGGAGCAGCTCCACGATCCGCGGAACCGCGTAGGTCCCCACCACGACGTCCACCCACGGGGCCCGCTCCTGGATCGTGCCCCGGTCCTTCTGGGCCAGACATCCGGCCACCACGATGCGCATCCGCGGGTTCCGATCCTTGGCGGTGCGCAGGTGGCCGAGGTTACCGTAGAGCCGGTTGTCGGCGTTCTCCCGCACCGCGCACGTGTTGAGCACCACGACCTCGGCCTCGTCGACGCGGTCCGTCTCGCCCATACCGTCGGCGAGGAGCAGGCCGGCGATCCGCTCGGAGTCGTGCTCGTTCATCTGACAGCCGAACGTCCGGATGAGGAACCGTCCGTCCACTACTTGGCGACCTCCACCGCTCGAGTCTCCCGGACCACCGTGATCTTGATCTGTCCGGGGTACTGGAGCTCCTCCTCCACCTGCTTGGCGATGTCGCGGGCCAGGACCTGGGCGGCCAGGTCGTCCACGTTCTCGGGGCGGACCATGACCCGAACCTCTCGCCCGGCCTGCATGGCGAACGTCTTGGCCACGCCGGGATGCGAGGTGCAGATCTCCTCCAGCCGCTCCAGCCGCTTCACGTACTGCTCGATGCTCTCGCGCCGGGCTCCGGGGCGGCTGCCCGAGATGGCGTCGGCGGCCTGCGCCAGCACGGCCTCGACGGTCCGCTGCTCCACCTCGC
>DASQUI010000058.1:0-4829 GCA_035641375.1 Actinomycetota bacterium | reverse complement strand
CCTCGGCGTCCTGAATCTCGAGGGCCTGCAGACTCGCTACGACGACCCTGAACCGATCCTCGAGGAGGTCGCCGCGCTGCCCGACGAGAAGGCGACCCGGCGGATGCAGGAGCTGTATCGCGAGCCGATCAAGGACGAGCTGATCGGCAAGCGCATCCGTGAGGTGAAGGATGCCGGCGTGGTGGCGGCGGCCTCGCTGACGCCACAGCGCGTGCCGACATATGCCCAGGCCGTGCTCGACGCCGATCTCGACATCCTGGTGATCCAGGGGACGGTCGTCTCCGCCGAACACGTGTCCACGCGGACCGAGCCGCTCAACCTGAAGGAGTTCATCGCCCGGTTCGAGATCCCGGTGCTCGTGGGGGGTTGCGCCTCGTACTCGACGGCCCTCCACCTGATGCGGACCGGCGCGGTCGGCGTCCTCGTCGGCGTGGGACCGGGGCAGGCGTGCACGAGCCGAGGCGTCCTCGGCATCGGCGTGCCGCAGGCCACGGCCATCGCCGACGCCGCGGCGGCCAGGATGCAGCACCTCCACGAAACCGGCAGGTACGCGCACGTCATCGCCGACGGCGGCATGCGCACCGGCGGCGACATCGCCAAGGCCATCGCCTGCGGCGCCGACGCGGTGATGATCGGATCGCCGCTGGCCAAGGCGGACGAGGCCCCCGGCCGCGGCTACCACTGGGGGATGGCCACGTTCCACCCCGATCTGCCCCGCGGCGCCCGGGTGCGCACCAAGCAGATCGGCTCGCTCGCCGAGATCCTCACCGGCCCGGCCAACGAGAACGACGGGACCCTGAACCTATTCGGCGCCCTGCGGATGTCGATGGCCACCACCGGCTATGCGAACATCAAGGAGTTCCAGAAGGCCGAGATCATCGTGGCCCCGGCCATCCGCACCGAGGGAAAGGACCTCCAACGCCAGCAGGGCGTGGGGATGGCCTGAACCCGACCGCGCGGGGGTCGGGTGCTGCTAGGACGATGACTGGCGCACTCACCGTCGAGTACCACCTCCGGTGGAACGAGTCGATCTCCGACTGTCTGGTCTGACCAGGAACCGCGAGGGACGCTTCCGGTCGGGTGGTACGCTCGGTCCGATGAGCGACCGGGAGATAGATGGACCGGGAGAGCCGCGTCCCGTCTTCGTCGTCGACTTCGGGGCCCAGTACGCGCAGCTGATCGCCCGGCGAGTCCGCGAGTGCCACGTCTACTCCGAGATCGTCCCGTACGACATCTCGCCGCGGGAGCTGGCCGCCCGCCGTCCGGCCGCGATCATCCTGTCGGGCGGCCCGGCCTCCGTGTACGAGCCCGGCGCGCCATCGCTCGATCCCCAGCTGCTCGATCTCGGCGTCCCCGTCCTCGGCATCTGCTACGGCCAGCAGGCCATGGCCCAGGTGCTCGGCGGAGAGGTCCTGGCCACCGGGGCCCGCGAGTACGGGAAGACCGGCCTCGCCGCAACCGAGCCCGGCTTGCTCCTGCGAGCGCTGCCCGCCCACCAGACCGTGTGGATGAGCCACGGCGACACCGTCGTCCGGGCGCCCGAGGGCTTCCGGGTCACCGCCCACACGGAGATCACGCCGGTGGCGGCGATGGAGGACCCGGAGCGCGGCTTCTTCGCGGTCCAGTTCCATCCCGAGGTGGCCCACACACCCCACGGCCTGGACGTGCTGAAGCGGTTCCTGTACGACGCGTGCGGCCTGCTGCCGGAGTGGACACCGGTCAACGTGATCGATCGCGCCGTCGAACGCATCCGCGACCAGGTGGGCACGGGACACGTCCTGTGCGCGCTCTCCGGCGGAGTCGACTCGGCGGTGGCCGCCCTGCTCGTGTACCGGGCTGTCGGTGACCAGCTCACATGCGTGTTCGTGGACACGGGGCTGCTCCGGGCCGACGAGCCTGAGCAGGTGGAGGAGACGTTCGCGCGCCACTTCAGGGTACCCCTCGTGCACGTGAAGGCCGAGGACCGCTTCCTGGCCCGCCTCGACGGAGTGGAGGATCCCGAGGAGAAGCGGAAGGGCATCGGAGAGGAGTTCATCCGCGTGTTCGAGGAGGTGGCCCGCGACCACCGCGACGCGAAGTTCCTCGTCCAGGGCACGCTGTATCCCGACGTCATCGAGTCGGGCAGTCGTATGGCGGCCAAGATCAAGAGCCATCACAACGTGGGCGGCCTTCCCGAGGTCATGGACCTCGAGCTCGTGGAGCCGCTTCGCGACCTGTTCAAGGACGAGGTTCGCCGGGTGGGCGTCGAGCTCGGGCTTCCCGAGGAACTGGTGTGGCGGCAGCCGTTCCCGGGCCCGGGGCTGGCGGTCCGCATCGTCGGCGAGGTGACGCGGGAGCGGCTCGACATCGTCCGCGGGGCCGACCGCGTCGTCCAGGAGGAGCTGCGCCGGGCCGAGCTCACCGAGGACCTGTGGCAGGCGTTCCCCGTCCTGCTCACGCTGCGCAGCGTCGGGGTGATGGGCGACGGCCGGACCTACCAGCACCCCATCGTGCTGCGCGCCGTCACCAGCGACGATGCCATGACCGCAGACTGGGCCCGCCTTCCGCACGACGTGCTTGAGCGTATCTCGTCGCGCATCATCCGCGAGGTGCCCGGCGTCAACCGGGTCGCCTACGACGTCTCCTCGAAGCCGCCGGCCACCATCGAGTGGGAGTAGCCGACCTGCGACCGACGGGTGGCCCGGACGTGGCGTGGTGCCGGGATCGACTCCCCGATCTCGCTCAGACATGAACCTCAAGCGAGGCCGCCGGATCCTGGCCATCGCCTACGCATACGCGCCCGAGGTGGGCTCAGAAGGTGGCGTGGGGTGGTTGTGGGTCCGGGCGCTCGCCCGCCATGCGGACGTGTGGGTGCTGACGGCCGCGCCGGAGCGCGTTCGCATGGCCATATCGCCTCTCCCCGAGGCGGAACGGATCCATGTGACTTCGGTGCAGCTCCCCCGCAGGCTCAGCGTGGCCCTCCGGCGCGGGTGGCCGTCCCGCCTCCACTACCTGGTCTGGCAGCGCGCCGCACTGGCCACGGCCCGCCGGCTCGTGGCGGAGCACGACATCGACCTCGTCTGGCATCTGACCCATGCCAGCGTCGGGTTCGGCTCGATCGGCGCGCTCCTGGGCCGTCCGTTCGTCCTCGGCCCGGTCGGCGGCGGTGTCGGCCTCCCGTGGCGGCTGGCCCCAGCGCTGGGGCTTCGCGGCGCGCTGGCTGCGGCCGCGCGGGGCCTGCTCCGGGTGTTCCTCCGCTTCGCCAACCCCCTGTCGCGGGTGACATGGAGACGGGCCAGGCTGATCCTCGTCCAGAACCCGGAAACGATCCGATGGCTCCCCCGGCGCCACCGTGAGCGGGCCCGCATGGTCCCCAACGCGATCCTGCGCGACGGGATGGAGCCGATCACCGAGACGGCGCCGCCGGACGGCCCGATGGCGATGTTCACGGGACGGCTCCTGCCGTGGAGGGGCGTGGCCCTGGCCATCCGGGCCGTGGCCGCTGCCCCGGGGTGGCGACTCGTCCTGTGCGGCCGGGGTCCCGACGAGCGCCGCCTCCGCATGCTGGCCAGGCGGTACGGCGTCGCCGATCGAGTGCGCTTCCTGGGGTGGCGACGACATCCCGAGATCCTGCGGCTGCTGGCCACGGCCGACGTCTTCCTGTTCCCGAGCCTCCGCGATGATGCGCCGGTGAGCGTGGCCGAGGCGGTGGGCATGGGGCTCCCCGTGCTCTGCGTGGATCGGGGAGGCCCCCCCATCCTGGCCGGGTCGGCCGCGGCCGCGGTGAGCCACCGGGGCGGCGCCCGGCGCGTGGCGGCCCGGCTGGCCGAGCGCCTCCGGGACCGTTCCTACCCGGGGAGGGACGACGCGAAGGAACGCGGGCACCTGTTCGCGCTGCCGCATCGCATGGGAGAGATCGAAGCACTCCTCCGGAGCGTCGATCACCACGGGTGGGTGCTGCGGTAGCCGTCGGCCAGCACCATCCGAGCGGCCACGATGGCCAGGAGCGCCGCGAACAGGGCCGCCGATACGCCGGGGTCGAGACGGACGGCCAGAAGCGAAGCGGCGAACGCTGCGGCCACGCCGGCGGCCCCGGTGATCGCGGCCAGACGGAGGTCGGCGTTGCCGGCACGGGCATTGCGGATCGTTCCGACCACGGCGGTGGGGATGATGACGACCAGGGACGTGCCCTTGGCCACCGCGTCGGGGACCGAGAGCAGGAACACCATCGCCGGGACAATGACGATCCCGCCGCCGACTCCCAGCAGACCGGCCAGGACCCCCGAGACGATTCCGACGGCGACGAGCGCCCCGGCCAGCACGATCGACAGCGGTGCCCGATCGACCTGTGCGGACACGTGGAGGAGCAGGCCGATCGCACCGAGCACCAGGAACGCGGCGAAGCCGCGGCGCAGGGCTCGCTCCGAGACCACGTTGAGCCAGTGGGTGCCGGCCACCGCGCCGGCGGCGCTTCCCGCGGCCAGGAGGCCGGCGGCGGGCCAATCGACAGAGCCCTCCACGGCATACCCGATCACGCCGCCGGTGGCGATGGGAACGATCGCCGCCAACGACGTCCCGTGAGCCCGTCGCTGCTCCATCCGTGCCCACAGCACCAGCCCGGGAACGATGAGGATGCCTCCCCCCACGCCGAAGAGCCCGGAGAGCGCGCCGGCCACCAGGCCGACCAGCACGGGGACGATGAGCGATGAGATGTCAGGAGCCTACCGGAGCCGGGCCTCTTCCCAGACGGTCTGAACGTTCTCGAAGACCGTATCGTCGGGAAGTCGCGACAGCCGATCGATCAGCGGGGCGGGGGCGCCCTGACGCCGAGCCGCCTCCACCAGATCGTC
>DASQUI010000057.1:0-2701 GCA_035641375.1 Actinomycetota bacterium | reverse complement strand
GCCGTGGCCGAGACCGAGCCCGAGGTGATCGTCCACCAGCTCACCGCCCTCAAGGGCGAGCCGGGCCTGAGGGACATGAGGAACCCCGACCGGTTTGGCGCCTTGACCAACCGTCTGCGTACCGAGGGCACCGACCACCTGTTGGCCGCGGGCCGGGCCGTGGGCATCCGCCGCTTCATCGCCCAGAGCATCGTCAGCATCGGCACCTACGTCCGCACCGGCGGTCCGGTCAAGACCGAGGACGACCCGCTGGACTTCGATCTGCCGGCCAAGGGGCGCTCCGGCGCTGACGCCCTCCGCTACCTCGAGGACGTCGTGACCGGCATCGACTGGGCCGAGGGCCTCGTGCTGCGCTACGGCGCCTTCTACGGACCGGGCACCGGCATCAGCGCCGATCCCGAGGCCCTGCTGACCAAGGCCATCCGGAAGCGGCGTTTCCCGATCATCGGAGACGGCGCCGGCATCTGGTCGTTCGTGCACATCGAGGACGCGGCCAGCGCCACCGCGGCGGCCGTCGACAACGGCCGGCCAGGGATCTACAACGTCGTCGATGACGAGCCGGCGCCGGTGCGCGAATGGCTGCCGTTCCTGGCCGAGCAGCTGGGGGCGAAGAAGCCGATGAGGGTCCCTCGCTTCGTGGTCCGGCTGCTGGCCGGCGAGGCCCCCGCGATGATGATGACCGAGATGAGGGGGGGGTCGAACGCCAAGGCCAAGCGCGAGCTGGGCTGGCAGCCCCGCTGGTCGACGTGGCGGATCGGCTTCGCCAAAGGCCTCGGCGAGTGAGGCGCTCGGCTTCGGCAAAGTAATCAGTATTCGGGTTGGTCGCTCTCTGAGGTGGGGCAGGGGCCCGTCATTCCAGCCCCGTAGATGAGAAACCACTCACACCGCTCTCACGGCGCGCTCACGAACCGCACCTAGCGTCCTTCCTGTCCGAGACGAGAGGAGGCCGAACGTGAAGCGAGCGGTGAAGACGCTGGTTCTGGCGGTGGTCGGCTGGGCCCTTTTCCTTCCTGCCGCGCCGGCCTGGGCAGAGGAGACCGTCTGCCGGGGCACCATCGGGGCGACCACCGTGGACAACCTGCGGGTTCCGGATGGTGCAACGTGCACGCTCAACGGCACCCACGTGAAGGGGACGGTGAAGGTTGAGGGGGGCGCCAGGCTGAAGGCCCTCGGCGTGCGGGTGATTGGGAATGTGCAGGCGGAGAACGCGCGGAAGGTGGTCGTCCGCGACAGGTCCAAGGTGGGCGGGAGCGTCCAGATCGTGCAAGGCGATATCGCCAGGATCGTCAGGAACCGCATCACCGGGGACATCCTCTTCGACGAGCAGGCCGGGGCCCTCAGGGCGAACAGGAACAGGATCGGCGGCAACCTGCAGGCGTTCAAGAACACGGGTGGCCTGGCCATCAACGGCAACCGGATCGACGGCAACCTGCAGTGCAAGGAGAACGACCCGGCGCCGACCGGGGGCAGCAACATCGTCCAGGGCAACAAGGAGGATCAGTGCGCGGGGCTGTGACTGCCCCACTGCTAAGTTGTCGCCATGCGAAAACTCATCGTCCAGCAGTGGGTTACCGTCGACAACATCGCCGCGGAGGAGGACGGCGGGCTCAGCTTCGTGTCAGGGGAGCCCTTTTCCGAGACGACAGACCCTGAGTTCAAGGCACGCGTGATGGGGTTCATCGACTCGGTCGACACGTTGATCCTCGGCGCGAATACCTACGCCCAGTCCAAGGGCTACTGGCCGTACGCACGACGAGCAGGGGGAGTACGGCGAGAAGCTCAACAACCTCACCAAGTTCGTCGCCTCGTCGAAGCTGGATGACGCCCCCTGGGGCGACTTTCCCGCCGCGACCGTGACGCGCGACCCGGCCGCCACCATCTGGGAGCTCAAAGAGCAGAGCGGCAAGGACATCTGGCTGTGGGGGAGCTTGAAACTCATGCACTCCCTGCTGGAGGCCGGCGTCGTCGACGAGATCACCCTGCTCGTCTGCCCGGCGTCACGCGGCAAGGGAACGCGCGTTTTCGAGGATTGGCAAGACCTGAAGCTGGTCGAGGCCACCTCGTTCGAAAACGGCGTGGTGGCTACCGCCTCCGGGGTCGCCGTGCTGCTCGGGGTCATCGACCAGGGCTCCGCGGCGCAGGGCATCATGACGATCCCGGAGATCCTCTGGGAAGCGTCGCTCGGCATCTACCTTGACGTTCAAGGGATTCAAGCCATCCCCGATCCTCTCCGGCGATATCGGGGGTGCGGGAGTGGGTACGGCCTAGCCCGTCAGCGTCCTCGTCCGTTCTCTGACGGGAGCAAGACGGTGATGAAGGCAAGCCTCGGTCGCCTCGGGGGGCGCGGTGTCGGCCGTTCGGCCGTCGGTTACGGCCGTCGGTTCCGCTCGTCCGCTCAGGTCAACGGTGCGTGCGGCGGGCGACGCGGCGCCGAACCGTCCACGCGTACGCCGTCAGGTACACGGCCGCGACGAGCACGAGGATCAATGCCGGGAGGGCGTCGCGGGCGAAGTCGGCGAGTCCCACGCTGAACCCCTCGGCTTTCGACTGGGTCAGGAGTGCCAGCAGGTCCAGCCGTTGGGCCAGCAGCCGGTCGCCCATCGGGCCGTAGATCTCACGGAAGCTCAGGTTCTCGGACTTCTGATTGCACTCCTCGGGTGTCAGCTCGAGGGCGTCCCAGTTCGCGTCCTCGGGATCCTCG
>DASQUI010000056.1:0-2033 GCA_035641375.1 Actinomycetota bacterium | reverse complement strand
CGCTCCGTGTCGAGCCGCGTTCGTGAGCGCCTCCTGGAGGATGCGGTAGGCGGCCTTGTCCGCCGCCTCGGCAAGTGCTCGCGGGGCCCCCGCCTTCTCGAGCGATACCTCGAGGCCGGCCGCTGATTGGTGCGCGATCAGGGCATCGAGGGATGCGAGACCAGGCGGAGCCTCGACGGCCCCGTTCCCGGAGCCGCCCTCCCGGAGCTTGCCAACGATCTGGTCGATCTCTCCGACCGTTTGTCGTGCCAGCTCCTCGATCGCCTCGAGGGCGGCGAGCGTGCGGTCCGGATCCTGGCCGTGGCGGAGGCGGGCGGCACCGGCGCGCACCGCGATCACGCTGATCGCGTGGCCGGCCGAGTCGTGGAGATCGCGGGCGATGCGGGCGCGCTCCTCGGCGGCGACGAGCAGCCGTTCGCGCTCGGCCTCCCGCTCGGTGCGCTCGGCGCGTTCGCTCAGCCCGGCGACGTGTTCGCGCCGCAGACGGGTTCGCTCTCCCGCGAACCAGGCAACCGACCAGGCGAGACCGGTGTGGAGGAGCTCGCTCCCCGAGAAGGCCCCCTGCGCTGCGCCACTCGCACCGAGGTATGCCACGAACAGCCCCACCGCGGTGACGGTGGTGCCCCGAGTCCAGGGAGCCTCCTGGTGACGGCTGGCGGCGAGTAGGTAGAGCGCCGCGGTGGGGCCGAGCAGCAGGTCGATCCGATAGCCGAGCCCGGCCAGCAGCACGCTTGCTGACGCCGTGACCGCGAACACGCCGAGTGGGGAGCGCCGCCAGGCGATGACTGGGATCGTCGAACAGGCGATGAGCACGACCCCGACCAGGTCCAGCTCCTTCGAGCTCGAGAGGGACGGTCCGATGCCGCCATGTCGCAGCACGGCCACCGTCCCGCCGAGCGTGGCGACGACAATGACGGCGTCGAGGAGCGCGCCGGAAAGCCGCCGGGTGGTGAAGAGCCTCTGAGCCGTGGCAGTCGACGCCATGATGCTCCAAGGGTACCCCCGCTCGGGTCGCCGGGAATCCCCCCATCGGGCGACTCCCCTCCACTGCAGGGGGACGGAGAAGTTCCTCTCTGAGGGGGTTTCTCTAACGCCGCCCGCTCCGTAGCGTGGGCGGCCATGGGATCAAGGGAGGAACCGATGCTGACCGCAGAGGCCCGCGTAGAAACCGATCGCTCCAGCCGTTATCTGGTCCAGCTGTGCAAGCACGTGGGTGGGATCGGGCGCGCCAACCCCGAGATGCAGGCGCGCGTCGAATGGTCCGAGGACCGAGGGCTTATCCAGTTCGACTGGGGCCGCTGCACCTTAGGTGCGCTTCCGGACGGCTTGATCCTGCGCGCGGAGGCAACCGACGAGGAACGTCTACGGCAGATCGAGCAACGCCTCGCCGGACTCCTCGAGCGGATCGGCAGACACGATCACCTGAGGGTGGCCTGGACGGCGCCCCACGGTCATCAGGAGCAGCCTCACGAGGCAGCTGACAGGCACCACGGAGGGAGGAAGGCACATGGCTGATCCGTCCCGCGAGCCGTACACCGAACCCGACAAGGCACGCCGGTGGGTGAGGGCCCTGGTGATCACCGTTCTCGTCGTGGCCCTGCTGGTGGTGATCCTGCTGGTCGCCGGGGGTGGTGGCCACGGACCCTCTCGGCACTTCTGATGGCCGAAAGGAGGAGAAGACGCCCATGACTGACCCGTCCCGCGATCCCTACGCAAAGGCCGGGGCGACGCCCCGCTGGGCAAAGGTGCTGGTGATCGTGGCCCTGGTCGTGGGGCTGATCGTGATCGTCCTGATGGTTGCCGGCGGAGGCGAGCACGGCCCCCGTCGCCACCTCCCCGGTGGCGAAGAGCCCGGGGACCACGTGCCACCGTCCCGCATATCGCCGCCCCCCGGCCACACGCCGCCGTTCCCGCACCCATGACCACGACTCCGGAGGTGTCACGCATGGAACCTGTGATAGAGGTCATCGACGCCGTGAAGGCGTATCCGTTGGGGACCGGTGAAGTCGTCGCCGTTGATCATCTCGACCTCG